>CALFOL010000033.1 GCA_937919915.1 uncultured Planctomycetaceae bacterium | reverse complement strand
ATAAGCCGGCAGATAAGCCGGCAGATAAGCCGGCAGATAAGCCGGCAGATAAGCCAGCGAAAGAGCCAGCGGAACCAGCTGCCGAACAGTCATAGGGGCTATTGGTAGTGCAACTGTAGCCAGGTTTCCCCGAAACCTGGCTGTGTCCGGTGCAGGCGTTTTTTCCGCTGAGCGACAGTGTCGGCACCAGATGGCGACCGCCACGTTGAACGAGTTTCCGGGAAACTCGTCTACATCTACTGAGCAGCGTTGAGGCCCACTGAATCGTCTATGCTCTCTCCGCAACATCGCGAATGTGTTGTAGAACGCGCAGATGAATTCGATGGACCAGCTCATCAGACCATAGCGTCCAATACGACTGAGGATGCATATCCAGCAAGTACCATGTCGTGCCCGTCAACCTGGTCCCCCCGTTTGGCAAATGTTCGAGCTGAAATTCACCGCGAGTTGATCGGAATGATCCGTCAAGATGCGGCGGATGAATGTGCTGGTAGGGGGTGAGTTCGAACATCGGGTCGGGTTGCTCCGTGACATCGAAGGCCAGCCGCCGGTTCGGCTCCCAGACTGTAATCGGTTCAACAAACGTGCCCGTCGTGAACTGACAATAACGAATGGCGCCTACCCCCGAACCATCGATGTGAGCTCGGATTGGTGCGGCAATTCCCGCGCGGAAAAACCATTCCGGCTCATCGGTAATTTCTGGAAACGCGATTACCTGATTCCAGACGACCTTCGGCGGTGCCTGAATCTCCACGGTTGTGCTGACCGCCAGGGTGGGATTCAACACCAGCACGCTTTCGACCGCCGCCACGACAGGCAAACCGCCGAGGCACCACAGCATTCCCTGCGACTCACGCCGTGGCCGGTTGCTTTCAATGGAAATCGATCGCCCGATCAGCGCACCCATCAGCGCGATCGGAATCAGAATTGGCAGCGCCATCACGATGCAGATTAGACCTTCAAAACCGATCATCAGCAAACCGCAGCAACTGAAAACAATCATCGCAAGCGAGTGCAGAATCGTCGCACCGACGCCGCGTACATCGGGACGATTGAACAGGAACGCGCTGACAGCACCAGCCACCAGCGGCGTCCCGAAAAACAAGGCAGCGCCGTAACTGCCGAGAACATAAACCGAAAGGACAGTCGAAGCGCCTGCATACATCGCTCCGGCCGCGGCGCCCATCATGGCGGCGACGACGCCGACGCCAGACTCCGCCACCATCAGTGGTGGCTCTGAATCAACCTGCGGCGCCTGCCAGACTTCCAGCAATTCACGTTGTCGTTCCGCCTCCTCCGCCGATGTTGCCTTCATTTTCGGAAGCAGGCACAACGCAAACATCCCCAGATAGTTCACTGTGGGGATCAACATCACCAGTCCGAACCACGGCGAATATCCGGCATCGCGGCAACGTCGAATGCTCATCGCCACGGCGATCCACATGAACGGCAACGTCCACAGCACCAAACTCATCCCCATCCATGTCGGCGCGCCGTCCAGATAGCTCGCGCGGTGACTCAGTAACGGCGAAAGAAAATCGTACGGCGAATAAAACCGCCCAGTCCACCGGCCAATCACCGCGGCCTCAACAGCGTACTTCAGAACAGACAGCCCAAGCCCCCAGCGGAAATACATCCCCTGACTCACCATGCCTGAAAGCGTAAAGCAGGACTCAACGGTGGAACGCAGTAGCTGGAACATAACAACATCTCTGGAAAGCAAGGGGGCTGGCAGACGATATTATTCCGCAGAGGTGTCGTGAATTTAACATCCAATACAGTATGACCAGCAGCATATCAACTTTCCAACTCGCGAGCTTTCCCATTCAGTCGAAGCAGCGCCGCGCTGCAGTCGTAACGAACGTACCAGCGTCCTACGCGCCGTTCTGTCGCAGACCGGCGGCGTTTCTGCTTTGCGGTTCCTTCCTAATAAAGTACCGCGCCGGGGTGGTCAGCCACCATTCTTCATGATCCGGACCACTCCACAGCCCAATCACCACGGGAATCGCGACTGCTAAACCTGCTGCGACATTAATGGGAATGGCGCCGAGCTCCGTCAATGCAATGCCGATCGTTGACGCCACGCACATCCAAAACGTCGGAAGCCAGACGCGATCATATTCCGACACGATAAATCGCCGCGTCGCCCAACGCGCTGCAATCCCAATATGCGAGTGCAGTTTCTCCGCGTAGACAATAACTCTAATCCATCCCAGGATCAGAACGCCCAATGGCAGAAAGAAGTGCACTGGTTGTTCCCACGGAAACAGGGTTAACCAAACGAACACGGACAGTCCAGCCTGAAACGACGTCGCCCGACGACTGCAGATCGATTGAAGAGAAGACGTCCCCGCGAACTGTGGTCGCAGGAATTCGACCACGGGCGACGACTTTCGAGTCGGCGCCGCTTCGTCGTTCGCAGTGAGATGCCGGGAAGGCAGCGACTTAAGCACAGTGAGCATTCTGCGACATACAGCGAACGTGCCTGCGGCGAAAGACAGGAGGACTGCGATGAATGACGCTTCGACCGGAACACGCAACGCAAGATGCCATAGTAAGCTGATGCATAAGAATGGCACGTATACCGACCATTTCCAGTCTGAGCAAACCGCCAAAAAGGAGCAGAGAGTCCACGCCACCCAAAAGGCGACGACCGGTAGCAACAGAGCCAACCGAAACATATTCGGAGTCCAACCGAGTTCTGCCGGGATGCCTTCCGCTGAGGCGTTCAGATGTTGTAGAGCTCCGATGTGTAGCACAAAGAGCCCCGTAATTGCGCCCACAGGAATGATGTCCTGCACGACAGGATACCATGGACCGAAGGGAGTCCGGCGGGACGACTGCCACGGAGTCGTTGCGAGCCATTCGAAGTAGTCGCTTCGACGAGTCGGAAACCGCATCACGCGGGCAGCAGCGACGCACATACTTGCCACGACGCAAAGTACTGGCCCGATCACCAGAAACGGGAGTGTGTGGATCCACGCCTCAACGGGGTCCAACACTCTTCCCCACGCCCACCAGACACCGATGCCAGAGAGATCCGACAGCAACACCAGCGTCAGGAACACCACAAAGAGACCGCGGCCAGGAAGACTCTGCCGATACCAGCGGTTCATACGGTCACCTCGTGAGAGAAATAGTCGTGCAGCTCGGCTTCGGTCTCGGGGAAAATCAGTTTGCGTAAAGCGGCATCCAGTGTCGTGACCCCGGCTTCAGCTTTGATGTTTTCAACAGTGTCGTGTTTCAGAACGGTGCCTTCATTCAGAATCAAAACTTCGTCGGCAACTTCTTCGACCAGTTCCGGTACAGGACTGGTTAGTACGACAGTTCTGTCCTGACGTTCAGTCAGGTGTTTCAGAATGTGCTTCATTGCCGTGAGTCCGGCGGGATCCAGTCCACCGGAAAACGGTTCATCCAGTAACAGAATCGACGCTTCCGTGATGAGTGCTGAACACAGGCCGATCTTCTTACGTTGGCCAGTCGAATAGCCAGAGATCGCAGAATCCGCGATCGCATTCATCTGAAAAACGGACAACAGGCGGTCCGCGTGCTCGAACAATCGACGGACCGGAACGCCCCACGATTCCCCTGCGCCCAACAGAAAATCTCGTCCGGTCAGGTCAGCAGGGAACCACGAATCCGCTGGCAGAAAGACCGTCTTTTGTCGAATTGCGAGTTCATTTTCAACGGTCGAACGTCTCACCTGACCGTCGATCGCGATCATGCCTTCGGTCGGTGACGCCAGGCCGGCCAGTAAATCCAGCAGCGTGGTTTTTCCGGTTCCGTTGGGCCCAATGATCGCCAGAGTTTGCCCGGCCGCAACGTCGAACGTCACGTCATGCAAAACCGGGCGTAAACCATAATGATGAAAGACATCCGAAACACGAATCATCGAAAACTCCGCAGGATGAGGTGGTTGCCACGTGGACAACAACGTTGACATCCTGCCGGAAGATCATTGATTTTGGAAGAATTTATGGCTCGCCACCATACTGATTCGATCCCCCTTCACGTGAACCTCAGTGTGATTCACGATGTTCAGCGGGAACGCGATCCCGCGTCCGTCGACTGGCAGCATCGCCTGCACCGCGTGGCTTTCGCATGCTCGCAG
>CALFOL010000032.1 GCA_937919915.1 uncultured Planctomycetaceae bacterium | reverse complement strand
TTAGTCAATCAACTGCTGACAACGCCGGAACATGCACGGCATCTTCAGCACCGCTTAGACGTGCTGTTAATGGAACGTCGGCCGAAAAAGCACATTGATGTCGCACAATGGCGAGATTACCTGTTCAGCTCTCTGATTCAAAACAAAACATGGGACGTGCTGACTCGCGAAATCCTGACAGCCGATGGTGTCGCTAAGGAAGAACGGGTGCGAGTTCGTTTTCTGTTGGACCGGGAACTCAAAGCCGAAGAAACAACTCGCGATTTGGGCCGCGTGTTCCTGGGACGAGATCTGCAGTGTGCTCAGTGCCACGATCACCCAACGATCACGGACTATGAGCAAGTGCACTACTTCGGCCTCAATGCATTTTTGAATCGCAGTTATCTGTTTACGGACCCTAAGTCGAAAGAGAAGTGGATCGGAGAAAAAGCGGAAGGCACCGTGAAGTTCACGTCCGTCTTTACGAGTGTCGAAGCCGAAACTGCTCCGCGGATGTTGACTCTTCCACCGCTGGTTGATCCGTCACCGGATAAGGAACCGTATATTGCGAAACCCGATAAGGCGGCTCGCGGAATTCCGAAATACTCTCGACGATTGTTGCTCGCCGACGCGATTACCGATCCGGCCAATCGTGCGTTTCGCCTAAACATTGCCAATCGGCTATGGGCGATGATGACAGGGCGAGGGCTTGTGGAACCGCTGGATATGTTTCATTCCGACAATCCACCGTCGCACCCGGAATTGTTGGATCTGCTGGCGGATGGACTTGTGGAACATAGCTTCGACATGCGATGGCTGATTCGGGAGATTGCACTTAGTCAGACTTATCAGCTTAGCAGCGTCATAAAAGACGGCACGTCCGCGCCGCCCGAGAAATATACCAGTGGACTTCTGAAGCCGCTTTCACCGGAACAACTCAGTTGGTCAGTTATGCAGGCCTGCGGCGTCGTTGCAAAATCACAGCAACAGGTCGCGGCGAAACTGGCCAAAGACGAGCCGACGCTGAAACCGGATACTGCCGAGTATGCTCTGCGGATGGAATCGCTGGTTGATAAATCACTGTCACCGCACGTTGAGAATTTCGTGACGATCTTCGCTTCGGCAAACGAATCCAGTCGCTTTGATGCCACGGCTAATCAGGCTCTGTTTGTCCTCAATGGCGACCTGATCAGTAACTGGTTGAAGCCCTCGCAAGGCCATCTGACTCAACGTCTGGCAGAACATTCTGACACGGACAAGATGGTTGACGAGTTCTACCTGCGCTTGCTGACTCGCCGAGCTACCGAATCGGACCGGCAGATGCTGAAGGACTTTGTGCAAGGTGATGCCGAAGAGCAGGCGGAAGCCATGCGACAGGCGGTTCGCAGCGTGCTGTGTTCCGCGGAGTTCCGTTTTAATCATTAGCGTTCTGGATCAATCGTTTAACGGCAAGCCGCAGACGTCGGGCTACTCTGCTTCCATGCGGTCGCCTGCGGCTTGCCGTTAAACGCCGTTAAGCAAGAGAAACCTGAGAAGCAACATGAAATCCATCCAACGCAATGTCGGCTGCAATGTTCTCGATCACATTGCTTCGCGAAGATCAATGCTGGGCGCCACCGCGGCGGCCGGCATCGGTTCTCTGATGACGCCGGTTATGGGGCAGCAGATGCAGAAGAAGCAAAAGCAGATTCTGCAGATCTATCTTCAGGGCGGTGTCAGTCAGTTTGAATCGTGGGACCCAAAACCGAAAACCAAATATGGCGGACCGTTTCGCCCGATCGCGACATCCGTTCCCGGCGTTCAGATTTGTGAACTCCTGCCACACACTGCGAAGAAGATGCATCTGCTTTCGATTGTGCGGAGTGTGAATCTGGCGACCAACGATCACGGTGTCGGCCGCCTGTTTATGGAACGCGGTCGAAAGAATGGCGACTACCCGTACATCGGCTCCGTGGCATCAAAGTATCTTTCGACACCAACGAACACTCTGCCCGGCTATGTGCATATATCCACGCGAGGACTCAGTGATGATTCTTCCGCGTTTCTGGAAGCTCAACATGGCCAGTTGCGACTACAGGGCTTTCAGGCACCGGAGAATCTGCGGCGGCCTGTTGATGCTCACTCCGAAGTTTACGATCGAGGCAACGCGTTTCGTCAGCAGCTCAATCAGCAGTTCAGTAATGCTCGGACGAAGTCGATGATCGACGCCTACGACGCTTCTTTCCAGCAGGCTGGTCAGCTGATGGCGCGGAAAAACCTGTTTGAAAAACAGGAAAGCTATGACCTGGTCAGATACGGAGCGCACCCATTTGGCCGCAATTGCCTGCTGGCTCGCACGCTGCTGGAAGAAGGAACGACCTGCGTGAAAGTCACGCACTTCGGTTACGACACGCATGCCGAGAACTTTAATTTTCACATCGAACAGCTCGATGAATTCGACCGTCCGTTTGCGACGCTGCTGGGTGACCTTGAAGACCGAGGGATGCTGGACCACACGCTGGTGATGATCTATTCCGAATTTGGTCGCACGCCAAAAATCAATCATCGGTATGGTCGAGACCATTGGGGAAATTCTTTGTCCGTTGCATTTGGTGGGTGCGGAATTCAAGCGGGAGCCGTGATTGGAAGCACCAACGCAGAAGGCACCGAAGTTGCCGACCGTGAAGTTGACGCGGGACACCTGTTCCACACGTGCCTGCAGGCTGTGGGGATTGATTCGACAATGGATCATGCGGTGGCCGGCAAGTCGATTCCCATCGGTGACCCCGCGGCCGGGCCAATTGAGGAGTTGCTGGTATGAACGACCAACAGACAGCAACACCTCCGACCGGCGACTCAGCGTCACGAGCCCTGGATCCGACAAAGACGCACGAGGTTGCCGACTTCGAATTCGATGTCGCTCTCACGTGCTGCAAAGTTGACCCCACGGGACGGTACGTGTTCGCAGGTGCGGAAGACGAAAACGTCTATCGCTGGGACATCGCTACGGGAACGAGAACCACATTCACCGGTCATGAAAGCTGGGTACGATCGATCGAGTTTTCTTCTGACGGCCGATGGCTCTACACAGGTGGATGGGACGGTCAGCTGGGCTACTGGACGACTGATGCCGATCAGCCGAAACCGATGCATATGCTGCAGGCTCACCGCGGCTTTGCGCGCTGGGTGACACGAAGCCCGTGTGGCCGCATGCTGGCAACGTGCGGCAATGACCTCTTTGTTCGGATCTGGGACGAAGCCACTGGCGAAATGATGACGGAAATGCGCGAGCACACGCGACATCCGTATGCAGTGTGTTTTCATCCGACAGATGGCACGCTGGTCTCTGAGGATATGACCGGAAAGGTCATCATTCGAGACGTTCGCATCAATCCTCGTCCCGAGACAATTCAAACAGCCATGACAGGCTACGACAAAGTGTTCGCCGCCGACATGGGCGGAGCGCGCGACATGCAGTTCAACACAGACGGTTCGCTGCTGGCCTGTGCGGGAATCACGAATGTGGTGAACGCCTTCGCCGGGCAGCAGGATCCGATCGTGGCTGTGATCGACTGGAAAACCAGAAAGGTGACTCACCATCTTCAGGCAAAGGACAAGAAAACCGGCGTGATGTGGGGCGTCCGATTTCACCCGGACGGGTTTGTCGTCGGCGCGGTCGGTCAGCAAAGCGGAAAGGGAGAACTGCTGTTCTGGCGATTGGGCGAGCAGCCTGCAGAGAGCGATAAACAAGCGAAGACGGAGGACAAGGACAAGCCAGCAGAAATCAAGTCATTTCATTCGCTGGGACTTGCGAAGAGCGTTCGCGGAATCGATTTCACGCCAGACAATCGCCGAATTGCTGCCGCTCATTCCGATGGCCATCTGCGCATCTACGAAATGTCGGAGAAACAAGCGGCGGCTGGCTGAGATCGCCTGGCTTCACGATTAGCGATTTCGTAATTCCTGTCGCAGCCGCGCCAGTACGTCCGCATGCTTTGCCTCCTCAGCAAGGTTCTGCATTTCCTGCGGATCCAATTCGTGGTCGTAAAGTTCGACGCCATCACGCCCTGCTTCGCCCCAGACCGGGCGCGCACTTAGGGTAATTTGCGGGGGAGAGGTTAGCTTGCGCTGGTGTCATGAGTCATAATTTCTGCTTC
>CALFOL010000031.1 GCA_937919915.1 uncultured Planctomycetaceae bacterium | reverse complement strand
GGTAAGGATGATCCGAAGATTATTATGTGCGAAAACATATAAGCGACTGCTTACGAAGACGGGTCCGCTACATCGTCGTGATTGATGGGGAAGCGGATTCAAACTACGAATTTCATGGTCTGGGAAGCATCGTCCGCAAATCCCGCATCGACTTCGGTGTCGACATTCAAATTTCGGGGCACGAAATTCAACCGCACGGTGTCACAAAGATCAGAAACGCATCGCCGGAAGCCCCGGTCACTTTGTCAGACCGAATCGGAAACTCCAACTACACGCTGGGACTCGTAAAGTATCCGCAATTGAACAACGAAACCCCCGCCACAGAGGGGCTGATGATCTACGTCAAGGCGTCTCTTGTTGCAGAAGACGCCTTGCACATTGCGGACATTCGGCAGTATTCGGAAACCCACCCGACATTTCCCCATGAAACAACAGGCGACCAGTTTTTCTCAGAATCGCAGTTCGAAAGCTACCGTCAGCTTGGACAGTCAGTGATGTCGCGAGTCATCAGCGAAGTACTGCTAAAACAACAGACGGGGAACACAAGTACTCGCGATGGTGAGGAAGACCGACGGGGACAACCAGTAGAAGCCAATGATGACAGAACACCACCCACTGAGACCGTCACAAGCGGTGAAAACCCGGAGGAAACAGAATCTATCGCAAAGCGCGCTACTGCTTATGTCAAAGAGAGATTTGACTATGCTGATCTGAAGCAGTCGATAAAGGCACTTAATCCTTCCAGTCTCAAGCAACAAGCCGCGAGTCTGGATCCCGGCAAGGAAGACGCAAAAACCGACGACACCCCAACAACGGCGCTGGAGAAGCGACAGGACAAATTAGCAAAACTCGTCGAGAACTTTCGTGCACATTGCCACAAGTTCAGCTGTCCTGTACCGAAAACGAATGCGGTAGCCGCAGAAGATAGCGACAGTAAATAGAAGCACGCTCTCTAATGCTCAAACGTCTAATCCACCCAGTTTGCAGCAGGTGACGCATGCCCAATCCGTACATAATACTCGGCGAATACCGAGACTTGATCACATGGGTCGCCATCGCGGCTTCGCTCGCCTCTGGTCTCTGGGTTAATTATCACGGTCGCGAAATAAAGGAGCGTGTCGGACAATCCGGCATCCTGGCTCTGGAATTCACGATGAATCGCAAGAATGCGAACGAAGTGATCACCAACCTCGCCAAACCGACCCCGGATCCGAAAACTGAGCAGAAACAAGACGACCGAGACCTGCGTCCATTAGCAGCAGCCAACATCTGGTGGGACTTTCTGTTTATCGTGGCTTACGTTGCTTCGACTGCCTTTGTCTGTGGATACGCCGCGGCAGACAATCGCGGATGGTGGGGAGCAGTGCTACTGGCTCTGGCATGGCTACAACTCGCTGCCGGCACCCTGGACGTCGTTGAAAACGGCTGCATGCTGCGAATGTTGGATTCGACAAGCGTGTCAACAAACCTCCTTCCCTCCGTCACCACACTCTGCGCCACACTGAAATTCCTGATTGTCTTTGGTGGGGCAGGGGCCGGTGTTCCTTCAGCTGCAGTAAAGCTGGTGGGTAGCTGCTATAAATAAAAGCGGAATCACAGGGTTGAATCACAGGGTTGAATCCAGTGCGAATGTGGTCGCAAAGTCACTCGCCAGAACTCGCTGCACTTGTCATATTCCATTCTATACGCGGCCACTGCTTCAACGGAATTTTGCTATGTCTCGGATCGTCTTAATTGCACTCATCATTATGCCCATTTCAACCAGCCAGGCCGACGAAGGCATGTGGCTGTTCAATGATCTGCCACTGGAGCATCTCAAGGATAAGTATGGCTTCGAACCGACCGAGGAATGGGCCGATCACGTTCGGTTGTCGTCGGTGCGATTTAACGTCGGCGGTTCTGGATCGTTTGTGTCATCCAGCGGTTTGGTCCTAACAAATCATCATGTTGCCAGCGACACGCTGTTCAAACTGTCCAACGCGGAACGCAACGTCGCCAAAGATGGCTATCTGGCTGGCAGCCAGGCCGAAGAACTGAAGGCTCCGGACCTGGAACTGAATGTCCTGGTGTCCATCGAAGACGTGACCGACAAAGTCGGCGCAGCCGTGAAAGATCTGTCGGCAGACGAAGCCGCGAAGGCTCGCCGAGCCGTCATGGCGGACATCGAAACAGCGTCGCTTGATGCCACCGGTCTGCGCAGTGATGTGGTAACGCTGTTCGGGGGAGCGAAATTTCATCTGTATCGTTATCGCAAATACACGGACGTCCGTTTGGTGTGGGCACCGGAAGCTGCGGTCGCCTTTCTGGGTGGCGATGCGGACAACTTCGAATACCCTCGCTACTGCCTGGACGTAACGCTGTTCCGAGTCTACGAAGATGGCAAACCAGCGAAAATCGATCACTATCTGAAGTGGGCGAACCAGCCCGTCAAAGATGAAGATCTCGTCTTCGTTTCCGGCAATCCCGGACGGACACAAAGGTTGTTTACTGTCGACGCTTTGAAATACCTGCGTGACAAGCGGAATCCTTATGTCCTGAATTTCATTCGTCGCAAAGAAGTGCTGATGCAGCAGTTTGGACTCGGCGGTACAGAACAAAAACGGCGAGCTCAGGATGACCTGTTCGGCATTCAGAACTCACGCAAAGCCTATACAGGCATGATCGGCGGATTGCAAAGTCCCGCAGCAATGGCAAAGAAGGCCAAGTCGGAAGCCGAACTACTGTCAGCATTGAAACAGAAACCGGAGCTTGCCAAACATGCCGATGCATGGACGGAGATTTCCCGTATCCAGCGAGAGAACGAGAAGACGCTCGGCGACGTCACGTCGTTTCGTTCGCGGTTGTACGACATCGCGGAAACACTGGTACTGATGGCGTCCGAAGACGGGAAACCGAGTGCCGAACGACTGCGTGAATTTCGTAAAAGTGCACGTGAGTCACTGGAACAGGACCTGTATTCAACCGCACCGATTTATGCAGACCTTGAGCGAGCGAAGCTGGCCGATGAGATCGCTCGACTGGTGGAGAAACGCGGTGGCGACGATGAACTCGTGAACCAGATCCTGCAGGGACAGAGCCCCACGCAATTGGCGGCGACACTGGTGAGCGAAACAACGCTGTCGGATCCAGAGGCTCGAAAGAAGCTGGCCGCAGCTGGCGTGGAAGGTATTGCCAGCAGCAGCGACCCGTTAATTCAGCTGGCGAAGATTATGGAACCCGGCTTGCGAGAGTCTCGCGAACACAGCGAAGAACTGGCAGAACAGGAACGCCAGGCGTACGCAAAAATCTCCGAAGCAACCGTCGCCGTGCAGGGCACGGGAACCTATCCCGATGCGACGTTCACACTGCGTTTGGCATTCGGACCTGTCCGAGGCTACGAAGAAAATGGCGCAACCGTTCCGGCGTCGACAACGATGGGCGGCGCGTTTCAACATGCAGAAAACCATGCCGGCGAAAAGGACTGGCAGTTGCCGAAATCGTGGCATTCGGCTCGCCAGAAGATTGATCCATCGACGCCATTCAATTTCGTTTGTACGGCCGACATCATCGGCGGCAACAGTGGCAGCCCGGTGATCAATCGAGCAGGCGAATTCGTCGGGATTATTTTCGACGGGAACATCCAGAGCCTGACGAGTAACTATTACTACACAGACGATGTGGCGCGGTCGGTCTCCGTCTCCGGCGCGGCAATTCGCGAAGCGATGCGAGTGGTTTACGGTGCGGAAACATACGCAAACGAACTCGGGAACTGAGCGACATCGGTTTACGTTTTCCGTAACTGCTGTCGCGAGGCGGATCGCCTGCGCGGTCCACGTTCTGGCGAACGCAGCTACGAACGAATGAACTTCCTTACGGCGCAACCAGCAGCACGTGCGTGGTGGACATGGCCAGCAGCCTGCCACCGTCCATCACGACCGCTTTCAACGTCATTCGTCGTTCACGGTTCACCGGCATGTCGAGTTGGCTCGTGCAATGCAACATAGCGCTGCCGTCGTCTGCCGCGACGACGACAGACGCGAGTTCGACCGCGTCGTCAGCATCGCTGTCGACCAGAGACACGGTGACCGCGTGATTCAGCTTGGGAGACCGCAGGATGTTTACGGGAATCTCTACGTCTTTCCCAGGCGAAATAGTGATCTCATCATGAGGCGTGGAAATCGTGAGCAATGTGCCTTCCACATTCATCGTGATCCGTTGATCCATGCGATTGACCAGAGTTCGCAGATTGCCTGTGCCGTCGGGAATTTGAACGTATGTATTCAGAGCAATGCGCGACGTGCGGTCGATCTGCACCCACTGTGGCAGGAACAATGGAAAATCGATCTGCTCAACGCCCGCCGGCACGATAACTTTGTCGCCGAATATTCCCTGAGAAACGCGGTCCGGTCGTGCCGCCATTCGCAGCTGCACTTCACCTGTATAGTCTTCGACTCGCGTCACAACAACGGGCGCCTGGTACGTGGCGCCACGATGAACAGTCCGTCCCGCGTCCGGATACAGCGGGCGAACTTTAGCGCGCACTTTCATGATCGGAGCCACCAGAACCTGACGGGAAACAGGCTCGACACCTGCTCCGCGACAGGTGATTGTCGCCAGCGATGCCAAGGACGATCCGTTCGTGGAAAGTGGTATGACGACCGATGATTCCGCTGCTGGAATCACGATGCTTTCCGGCGCAGTCATACCGCCGGGAAGTCCTGTGACGGAGACGTTCAATTCTCCGCCAACGTCCGACGGGCGAACGACGTCCACATACAGCAGACCCCGTGGTTCTTTGCCAACCGTGCGTTTTTTGGGAATTTCCGGCGGGTCTTCGCCAAGCATCACTTCGACGACTTCCGGAACCGTGAGGCCAAACGTGCGCGTCGGTTTCGTCAGCGTCAGACGATAAATCGATGTCAGCTCGCCGACGCGACCGGAAACGTCACTGACTTGAATCGTGTATGTGCCATCTTCCGGCACCTTGAACAGCAATGACGCGTCGGTCGATCCATCGACATCATCTGCCTTCGCAACTGTCTTCCCCTTGTCGTTGATGATCGCCAGAGCAACATCCAGTACAGAGCCAATCGATTGTGCAGCGACTGCAATCTGCCACTCGTCATTCTTCGTCGCGACGAACGTATAGTCGTCATGGGGTTCCACTTTCGAAAGGCGCCCATGCATCGACGATGGTCCCGTCACTTCCAACGCGGCGGCGTCCTGGCGTTGGTCGACCTGCTCAGGATGGTCGCTTAGTAGAAACCGATATTCGGCGACACCCAGCGGCGTTTCGAATTTGTAAACAAAGCTCTGTTGCTCAGAGCCTTCAGCGTGATCAGAAAATTGAATTTCGCGACTGATTGTTTCGACATCAGCAGCGCTGGTTTTCAACCCGTAACCTGTCAGGGTCACGGTTTTCTTCGTACCGACCTGGCCTGCGGCGGGAAAGGCCGCGATCACGCGCGGACCAGCTGCGAGCGACATACGATACACCATCGCTCGATTGCCGCGATAGTCGATATCGTTCAGAGTGATTCGGTAAGTTTCACCGTTGCTCACAGGAAACGTCGTCTGCAGGTCAGGGCTTTCCGTCGCTGCTGTGTCAGCAACGAGCTTGCCGGCGGAATCATGAATTTGAACCGCCGCGTTGATCCCGAAACCGAATCCCTGCGACTGAACGCTACAGGTCACGAGGCCATCCGTCGGCGACACAAACTGATACCGGTCGACTTCTTCCTTCAGCTGCAACCGACCACAAACAGTACACGGTAACGTGGGAAGTTGTTGAGGCTCAGAACCGGTGTGAGACTGATCTTCCATGACATCGCTGTCGTCCGAAATAACGAGTTCGCTGACCGGCGAGACTCCATTTGCGTTTGCCACTCGCCAGCGAATCACTCCGGACGGCATGTCGGCAGCCACAGAGATACGCGCGGTGATTTCGCGCGGAACCAGAAACGCTTTGTTGGCAGCCCTGGGGCCAAACCAATGCGGCGGACCAGGAAACAGCATCTCGCTGAGCGGTGAGATAATTTCAATCTTCACGCGATCGTCCAGCGAGAAAAACTGCGTGTCCGGCGTCCAGTCGTATCCCCCCAATTGCACGTCGACAAAACTGCCCGCAGGCATTCCGGCGGGAAACGCATATCCGATCGCGGGTGGCTGCTGCGCGACGGCCGACGGTGTAGAAAGCAGGAACAGAAGTAACGTTCGAGGCGTCATTGATCGATGTCTCTGCGTTGCGATGAGGCGTTACAGCGTAAGCAATCGCTTATATGTTTTCGCACATAACAACCTGCGAATTGCCGTTG
>CALFOL010000030.1 GCA_937919915.1 uncultured Planctomycetaceae bacterium | reverse complement strand
CATTACTAGAGCGAGTGAGATGCCCACGCCAAGCCGAATTTCCAGGCGTTCTGCTCCCCAGACCGAGAATTCGAAAAAGAGACTGGTAAAGATTGGATAGGGCTTGAAACCAGTTTTCAAAAAGTCATACTCCTTAGTAACTGAGATTGAATCTCAGTCCCGATGCCAGCCAGCCACTTTAGCAGCCAGCCACGCGCGGTTACTCGGTGTTTGTGAAACACTGAATTTCTCAAAACGTTCAAATTGAGGGACTTAACTGTGAAAACGCGAAACTTTAGATCTGCAAAAGCCGGTTTTACTTTAATCGAACTCCTGGTGGTGATTGCGATCATTGCCATCCTTATCGCGCTGTTGCTGCCCGCTGTCCAGCAGGCGCGAGAAGCTGCCAGGCGGACACAGTGCAAAAACAACATGAAACAAATCGGGCTCGCTCTGCACAACTACCTGGACGTGCATTCCGCGTTTCCACCATCCTTTGTGTCCGACATTAGTACACTGAATACTCCAGGTGGTGAATGGTCGGTCCTTGCCAGAATTCTGCCGTTCATTGAAGCCGGCAATCTGTACAACAATGCTCAGCTGGAGGCCTCGTATTCCGACATAGTTAACGCAGGTATTTCTGGACAGCGAATCGCGTCGTACATTTGCCCCAGTGACGTCAACGATCGTCAACGTCCCGACGGAGCGTTGAATCACTACGCTCTGACTTACGGCTTCAACGGTGGTACATGGAACGTGTGGGACAACACCACACGACGTGGTGGCGATGGTGCTTTTCATCCGAACTCGCGATTCGGCACACGCGACTTCACGGATGGAACCAGTAATACACTCGGGTTCTCAGAAGTTAAGGCGTTTACAGCGTACAATCGTGATGGAGGTTTCGGGACCGCGACGGTTCCGGGGCAACCAGTCGACGTCGATCTGCTGATTACTTCCGGTGGCGACAATAAAGACGAAAGCGGGCACACAGAGTGGGTAGACGGTCGAGTTCATCAAACCGGATTTACAACGACGCTGCCACCTAATGCAGAAGTGATCGTCCCCGGGGGCGTCCGGCCACTGGAAGGCGACTACACGTCCTGCCGTGAAGAGAAAACCTGCACCGGCAAAACGTACGCTGCCGTTACATCGCGGAGTTACCACATTGGAATCGTCAACTCACTGCTGATGGACGGATCCGTGCGCAGCATTAGTGAGAACATTGATCTGGGCACCTGGCGAAATCTGGGAGCTCGCAACGACGGCAATGTTATCGGCGAGTTTTAAGGCGTCGGCTGTCTCCACTGAAGCAATATCTCTCTCATCGTCTTGACAACTGCTGCTGGACAAGACGAGGGAGAGGTTTGCGAACCTCGTTGCACTACTGTGCGAACTGTTGCAGCGCGTGTGCGGCAAGGTCCCTGATGTAGACATTCTGCTTGTCCATCTTTTCGATAAGGTCCTTTGTGGCGACGGCTGCTGCGCCGATTTCGTCGATTTCATTCAGAGCCGCGTGGCGCACAAATTCGTTCTCATCCTCAATCGCCTGCATCAGCAGCGCGACTGCATCTTTTGTCCTGCCGCTGACATGCAGTGCTCGCGCCGCTGCGATCCGCACGGTGGCGGATTCGTCGGTCGCGGCAACATGGATGGCGCGACAGGCGCACAGGAACGGTGGTTCGCATCGAGAGGTAGCTCGTTTGGAGATTGGACAATCGGGATTGGGCGTGCCGCAATGATGCACGGAACCGATACCTGAATCAAGCACGCAGCGTGAATCGCGAAGCACCGCACCGAACAGACACGTTGCCGAGTTTCGAACATCGGGTGGGTGGAGTTGGGAGAGCTCAGTCGGGACGCGACAGTTATGCTGGAGCGTTGTCCTGCACGGCACTCACAACGTCGTCGTGAAACTTTCCATTTGTCACGACCATGCCCTCGTTCTTCGCCAATGTCGCTCCGTGCTGGAATTCAGGCGGCTTGCCATGAATGTCTGTGACCGTGCCGCCGGCTTCCTGGACAACCAGAATTCCTCCTGCGTGATCCCAGATCTTCTCCTGGTAGCCCTTGCGAGTCGGCAGTCGCAGATAGAGATCTGCGTCTCCCATTGCCACAGCCAGATACTTGCACTGACTGTCGATGCGGAATGGTTCGCGGGTGATGTTCAGCTGGCTGGCGATCTGGCCCGACCAGCTGTGCGAACTGTGGCCCGATTCGACGGACTCACAAAACCTGGCGTCTGCGCTGCTGGCGGTTGTGGTGACTAAGATCCGAGCAGCTGCGGATTCCGGAACATCCAGTGCCTGCACAAAACTGCCCTGCCCCTTGACTGCCCACGCCAGCAATCCCCGCGGACCGTGAGGAGCCGAAGCATCGACGGGCATGTTCGGGCAGCCCAGAATGCCGACCTGAACTTCTCCATCAATGACGAGCGCTAATGCGATGGCGTATTGTTCGTTGCGCAGAAATCCTTTTGTTCCATCAATAGGATCCAGCGTCCAGAAGCGTGGGCGGTGTTCCTGCAACCCGCCGCGATCGATCCAGCCACAGATTTCTTCGCCGGATGCGTCCACTCCAACGGCTGAGCATTCCTGAACAATGCGATTCAAAAACTCAGCGCCTTCTGCGGTGCGAAGTTCTTCAGCTCCTTCTTCGCCGATCACTGGATCATCGGGGAACGATTGCTGCAGCGTGCGACAAATCAATGCCTGACTGGCGAAGTCCGCAACGGTGACAGGACTGTTGTCTTTCTTTTCCAGTGACTCCGTGGAGATAGATGCCTGGACTGCGCGGCAAACCTTTGCTGCCTGTCGAACGGCTTCGAGTCCGGTCTGAAGTTCTTCCGTAAAAGAAGTCATCGTTTGCTTTCGTCGATTCAGAAATGAGTGATTGGATAATCGACTTTTACTGCATCTTTAAGGGAGGCGAAGCCAAGTCTTCGCAGGCTTACAGCAGTCCCAGACTAAGGATGAACGAGACGATAATCACCAGAATCACCAGCCGAACCCAAAATCGGACGGCAGTCGCGGGGGTGGCCCGATCTGTCGTCGACCCCGAAGGGGCGTTGTAAATCGCGTCCTTGTACTCGTCATCGTAATTGTCGCCGAAATCGTCTTCGTTCCAGCCGGATTCGTCGCTTGCCCCACACGCACGGCAGACCTTAGCGCCGGCGAGCACGTCTTCGCCGCAGTGAGGACATTCGAAATATACGCGTTGCGATGCCATGGGCACGTTTCATTGATGTGGACAGATTACGCGGGTGAGCCACCGCCCTCAGCGCTTACGCGGGTGCCGATAGTCTCACCAGACACGACGCGGCCGATGTTGCCGACCTTCTTGTAGTTGAAGACGACGATCGGCAGCTTTTGTTCCATGCAGTGGTGGAAAGCCTGGGCGTCCATAACCTGCAGATTCTGGCGTATGACTTCGGTGTAAGAAATGTCGGTGTACCGAATCGCGTGAGGATTCTTCATGGGATCGTCGGAGTAAATGCCATCGACCTTGGTACCCTTCAAAACAACGTCCGCATCGATTTCTCGAGCTCGCAACGCGGCCGCAGTGTCGGTGGTTACGAATGGGCTGCCGGTACCTGCAGCCAGGATGACAACTCTGCCTTTTTCCAGATGGCGAATACAACGACGTCGAATAAATGGTTCAGCCACCCCTTCCATGCGGATGGCACTCTGCACGCGCGTCGGGACCCCGCTGCTCTCCAGTGCATCCTGCAGAGCTAACGCGTTGATCACAGTACCAAGCATACCCATGTAATGCGCTGTAGAGGGAATGATTGAGCCGCTGGCTTCGGAAAACTGTTTGCCACGCAGAATGTTTCCACCACCGCAGACGATCGCCAGCTGAACACCCGCTTCGACAACTTCTTTGATTTGTGCAGAGATGCTTGCCAGTTCAGGCATCGCAATGCCGGTCTCGCCTTCACGGCAAAAACATTCTCCGCTCAGCTTTAGAAGAACTCTTTTGTAGACAGGAGTGATTGTGTTGTCAGCCATGAAGACGATTCCGTATTGATTCGAGCGTAGTAGGGCAATTGGGTTATGAGTTTTCAGACATCGTCATGATACCTGATCAGCAGGTTTGTTTAACTCTCTGCCCTGCGGATTAAACGCAATACCCGCTTAGGAAATGGTCGCTTCGAACAGGGCCAGATTGTGCCGGTCTATAAAAAAAACAGGCCGATCCAACTGGATCGGCCTGTGGTTGTTCTACTCAATAGAGGACTCTGACTGATTAAGCAACGCCGACCTGCCAGCGGATAAATCCAGTGGCTTCGAAGCCTGCGTCAGACAGTGCTTTTGCGACAGTGATTTTGTCGTCTTTGGCGAACGGCTGATACAGCAAGACACCCTTTTCGTTGTACCAGCGAGACAGCTGACCATCAACAATCTTTTCGATGATGTTTTCCGGCTTTCCACCAGCTTTGGCTTCTGCTGTGAGGCGAATCTTTTCTGCTTCGACCTCTGACTCAGAAATGTCGTTCGCAAAGCAGCACGCTGGATTCATCGCTGCGACATGCATTGCCACATCGCGAAGAACGTCAGAATCTTTGCCAGCGCCAGTTCCCTGAAACATCACAGCAGTTTTGTAATTGTGATGCACGTAACCGCCCACTGGGCCCTTCACACGAATCAAACGGTTAACGACAATCTTCTCTCGAATCTTGTTGACGAAGTCTTCATACAGCGACTGTAACGTTTCTGATCCGCCCAGAGCAGTCTGAGCCATCAGAGCTTCCGGAGAGTCAGCGCCTTTGCCGTGCAGCAAGGTGTTAACCATAGCAGTGCCGAGTTTTTCCAGGGATTCCCCGGTCGCCACAGGAGCAGATTCACATTGAATCTCAACCATAGCTGCTTCTGAGCCGTCGTCAGTAATTGCGTAAAAGATACGACCTTCTTCCGTGGCGTTGTCAGCACGCTTGTCCTGAATCTTTTTGAACTGCTCCTTCAGGATTCCGACTGCTTTTTCCGGATCGCCATCAGCGGCGACCAGTGCTTTTTTGCACTCCATCATCGGCAAGTCAGTACGTTCTCGCAAAGCTTTGACAGCAGCAGCTGTGATGTCTGCCATTTCTCAATCTCCCGTAATATGAATGATCAGCGACAACCGATCAGTGGATGAGTCACACAGTTTCCGACTCAACCAAAGTGAATGAATAGACAAGATGTGTGTCGGAAAGTTCGCCAGGTCCTTCGATTGAAGTTCCTGGCAAACTCGACTCGACTCTAACCGATGTTTGGCACAGCTTTATGCTCGCTGACCAGATCGGCCGCTTTTTTCGGTTCGTTTGGTCGCAACGATTTGCCCTGCCGAATTGCGTCACACAAGTGCGAAGTAATCAGGCGAATGGATCGCAGGCTGTCATCGTTGCCAGGGATTGGCAGGTCAACCAGATCCGGATCGGAATCCGTGTCGATCAGCGCGACAACTTTGATGCCCAGCAGGTGAGCTTCGTGAACGGCGTTGCGTTCTTTGTTGGGGTCGATCACAACCAGACATTCAGGCAACCGGTTCATATCGCGGATACCGTTCAGGTTGCGATAGATCTTGCGATACTCTCGCTGCAGCGTGGACTGCATCTTCTTGCTGTACGTCGTCAAGACCCCTGACTCTCGCATTTCTTCGAGCTCTTCGAGGCGTTTTAGACGGCTACGTACCGTTCGGAAGTTTGTCAGCGTTCCACCCAGCCATCGCTCGGTGCAGAACGGCATATTGACTTCGCCGGCCATTTCTTCAAGTGAAGCTGCTGCCTGTCGTTTGGTTCCGACGAACAGTACAAGGCTACCCTGAGCCGCAACGCGCATCAGATACTTCTTCGCACGGACCAGGCCGCGGATCGTTTCTTTGATGTCGATGATATGAATTTGGTTGCGTCGACCGTAAATGTACGGACGCATCTTCGGATTCCAGCTACGTGAACGGTGTCCGTAATGGACGCCGGCATCCAGAATCTCTTTCACTACAATCTCAGCCATCGCTGATCTCCTGTTTTCTACGGCAGCGGCGTAAACCAGCTGACGCGGCAGGCACCCGATTTTGGCGCCCACACAGAACAATTGTGTGAATGTCAGGACTACAAGTTAAGTTAGTCACCGACAAACATCACTCTGCCAATTTGATGGGGAGGCAGATAGATCCCCGGAGCCCAACGCTGGACTCGTCCTCAGTTTGAGGTTGCGGAGAGTATCGGCAGAACGCCGACGCGTCAAACGCCGTTCTGTGTTATCCGCAAACGATTTACGTGATTCTCGGCTGCCGGATTTCGGCACCCAGGTGCGTGGGGATCATCTCAGGATTGTTCAGTTTTTTGAACGCTGCGATTTTGCAGCACGGGCTACAGTCCGCTGACAGCTAAAAAGCGATGTGACGGACTGCAAGTCCTTCACGTTTTTCCGACTGAGTCGCCATGGGGGTGCGTCGACTGGCACACTGAGTGTTGGTGGTTCGCGTGGGTATTTGCTCGTCTTGCCATTTAGTTAAGAAACCTTCGCAAGTTAAATCGGATGAGGCGTGCTGACTCTGGGGCCTGTCAGGGGGCTTACAAATTTCGCATTGTAGTGTCTGGGGCAACTCGGCGGTCGGCAGTCTGCCGATACATGTTTTGCCAAAGGGTTTTGACAGTTGACAACAGGTCGGCTGCGAACCAAACTAAGCAGAGGCGAGTTTTGTTCTCGTTCCCACCTCCCAATACCAATTTTGGTATCCCTCCAACGTTCGTTCACGGATTCGTTCCTGAACATCCCTCCTGATTTCACTTGAAGTGGAGTTTCATCTATGTCTCGTTCCAATTCTCGTCGTGACTTTCTGCATGTCGGATTCTGTGGTGGCATCGGCCTGTCGCTGGCGCAGTACCTGAAGATGCAGGCAGCACAGGCTGACATCAAGAATTATGCCAGCGTCGAAGGGACCGCCAAGTCGGTTATCTTCATCTACCTTCCGGGTGGAATGGCTCATCAGGAAAGCTTCGACCCGAAGCCGTATGCACCGATTGAGTATCGCGGGCCGATGAAGCACATTCAGACGAATGTCGGCGGAACGTTCATTAACGAGACCTGGCAGAAAACAGCTCAGGTTGTCGACAAGATTGCGATCTGTCGGTCAATGACTCACGGCGAGGCCGCACATGAACGCGGTACCCATAACATGTTTACTGGTTATCGACCGAGTCCGGCTTTGTCGTACCCAAGCATGGGCAGCGTGATGACGCACGAATTCGGCCCACGCAACAACATTCCGCAGTACATCTGCATTCCGAATCAGCCAAACGAATTCGCAGGCACGGGCTATCTTAGTTCTTCGTTTGCACCATTCAGTCTGGGTTCTGATCCAGCCGCCAGTGGCTTCACAGTTCGCGACCTACAACTTCCAGGTGGAGTCGACGACAAGCGATTTACTCGCCGCCGCAGTGTTCTGGAAGCAGTCAACGAGCATTTTGTTAACAAAGAAAAAGCAGATTCTCTGGATGCCGTCGACACGTTCTATCAGCGTGCTTACGGCATGGTTGGCTCACCAGAAGCTCGCGATGCATTCGATCTGTCTAAAGAGCCGGATAAACTGCGTGACGAATATGGCCGTAACACGGCAGGTGCTCGCATGTTGATGGCTCGGCGTTTGATCGAGGCTGGTTCACGGTTCGTGACACTGACCTACGGTGGCTGGGACATGCACGACAACATCGATGCTGGTATCAAGCGACAGGTGCCTGAACTTGACCAGGCTTATGCTCGATTGATCACAGACCTCGCGGAACGTGGTCGATTGGATGACACGATGGTTGTGATCGCCAGCGAGTTTGGTCGCACACCAAAAATTAACGGTACAGCTGGTCGCGATCACTGGCCGAAAGTATTCAGCGTCGTGTTGGCCGGTGGCGGTATCAAGGGTGGACAGGTCTACGGAAAATCCGATAGCACGGCCAGCGAACCTGATGAAAAGCCACTGACTGTTCAGGACTGGGCGACCACGATCTATCATTGCCTCGGCGTGACAGCTGATAAGGAACTGATGGCTCCGGGCGATCGCCCGATCGAAATTGTTGATGGCGGCAAAGTTCGTCGTGAGCTGTTGGTCTGATTCAACACTCAAAAAACTAACTGACGCTGTACGGGAGAGATTGGTTTTCCCTACAGCGTCTCTTCACAGCCCGTTGTTTGACGTGACCCAACTCAAAACCAGCTGTGTACGTCGCCCACAACTCTGGGTGACTCCAACCCCACAAATCCCACCCACCATATAACCAGCCTCGTTTTCGTCGCGTTTGCCCAGCAAATGCGATGAAAGCTCTTTAACAGCAGGCTGAGATTCCTACATTTTCAGCTGTTTCGTCTTCAAATTCCTCAGGGGGAATCGTGATGCGTTCTTGCATACTCACAGCCGTACTGGTCGTCTGCCACGCAGCAACAACAATCGCTTCAGATCCAACACTGACAGTGATTACGCCACGTGGAATACAACGCGGAGCAGAACACGTTCTGACTTTCTCGGGGGCTCGACTGCAGGACGCGGAGGAGATTCTGTTCTACGAACCTGGTATCGAGGTTGTGAAAATCGAACCTGATGAAAAGAACGCCAACATCGTTCGGGCCACTGTGAAGGTTTCTCCGGACTGTGAACTTGGGGAAAAAACGGCTCAGGTGCGCACGAGGACCGGAGTTTCAGATTACCGAACACTGTTCATTGGCGCTCTTCCTGCCGTGCCTGAGAAAGAGCCAAACACCGATTTCGCTGTGCCCCAGGCGATTGAGCTGAATACCACCGTGGAAGGCGTGGTTCAGTCAGAAGATGTTGACTACTTTGTGGTCGAAGCCAAAAAAGGCCAGCGACTGTCGGTTGAAGTCGAAGGCATGCGATTCGGACAGACCCTGTTTGATCCCTACATAGCGATCCTGGACGAAAAACGTTTCGAGTTGTCTGCCGTTGATGACTCACCGCTGGTTCGTCAGGACGCCGTGACGTCGATCATTGTTCCGGAAGATGGCAAATATATCATCGAGATGCGTGAGAGTGGCTACGGTGGCGATGGTAACTGTCGCTACCGACTGCATGTGGGCAATTTCCCACGCCCCAACGCCGTATTCCCTGCTGGCGGTAAGGCGGGAGAAGAAGTGGAATTTACGTTCATCGGCGACGCTGGCGGGCCAATCAAGCAAAAGGTGACGCTACCGAACGATGGCCGTACAGAGATCCAGGTCTTTGCACAGGACGATCGCGGCATCAGCCCATCGGGCCACCCCGTCCGAATTTCTCAGGATCCAAACGCGTTCGAAGCAGAGCCGAATGCCAGTCTGGCTGAAGCCACAGCGGTCGCGTTTCCATCCGCCTTCAATGGAGTACTCGAAGCGGCTGGTGATAATGACTTCTTCAAGTTCACCGCTACGAAGGGACTGACCTACGAAGTGGAGTGCTATGGTCGGCGAATCCGCACCGGTATCGACCCGGTCATGCACATCTACAATGTGAAGAATGGCCAGGCAATAAGCGGCAATGACGATTCACGTGGCCCCGACAGTTACATTCGCTTTGCCGTTCCGGAGGATGGCGAATATGCGGTGCGAATCATGGATCACCTTGGTCGTGGCGGCGCGGACTTCGCTTACCGTGTAGAATTTCAACCGGTTGTTCCAAAGCTGACGCTGGGCATTCCGCGTGTGCAGCGCTATTCGCAGGATCGACAGCGAATTTATGTCGCTCGAGGAAATCGATTCGCCACGATCATTTCCGCAACTCGCGCGAACTTTGGTGGTGAACTGCTGCTCGAAGACATGCAACTGCCTGCTGGAGTCAGCATTGTTTCGTCGCCGATGATCGCCAGCCAAAGCACAATGCCTGTGATGTTTGAAGCGACTGCCGATGCACCTCTCGGTGGAGCTTTGGTCGATTTTCGAGCGAAGCTGAACGAAGAGGGCAAGGACATCAGTGGACGCTTCGAAAACCGTGCTGACTTCGTGATCGCGGCACCTGGACAATCACTGTATTCATGGAAGGACGTCGAACGGCTTCCTGTATGTGTTGTTGATGAACTGCCATATTCGATTGAAATCGTGCAGCCAAATGTACCGATGGTGCGCGATGGTTCGATGCAGTTGAAAATTGTTGCAAAGAAAAAAGAAGGCTGGGATGAAGATATCTCTGTGCAGTTCCCCTTCCGTCCTCCAGGAATCGGTGCCAGCAGTTCGGTAAATATCCCGAAAGGCCAGACGGAAGTTGAGTATCCAATCAGTGCAAATGGTAATGCGGCTCTTGGTAAATGGCCCGTCTATGCCATCGGTTCCGCCAACATCGGAGGCACCGCGTGGGCATCCTCACAAATGGCCACGATCGAAGTAGCGGAACCTTACATCAAGCTGGTGTTGCAGCGGTCGAATGTTGAGCTTGGTCAGGAAACGGAACTTGTTGCAGCCGTGGAAATCATGAAAGAGCTTAATGCCCCGGCGAAAGTTCAACTTGTCGGGCTGCCTCATAAAGTGACCGCCGAACCTTTGGAAATCACCAAGGATACCAAAGAGCTGGTGTTCAAAATCAAGACAGAAGCTGACAGCCCGCCAGGTAACCACAAGAACATTTTCTGCACTGTGATCGTCGCGGAAAACAACGAATTGATCACTCATGCTCGAGTCGGCGGGACGGAACTTCGCGTCGACAAGCCATTACCAAAACCAGTTGCCGCCGCGCCGAAGCCAGTCGCCCCAAAACCTGTGGCGGTCGCCGCGGCAGCGCAGCCACCCGCAGAAAAGCGATTAACGCGACTTGAAAAACTTCGCCTTGAAGCGAAGCAGGCCGCCGCAGAATAGTTTGTTTGAATGTTGTTCGTTTCGCCGTGGTCGCTGACCACGGTGAAATAAACCAGCCATGAACTGAAACAGTTAAAAATACATCGCCCACCTGTTCGACTCGGGAGAGTCAGGCAACCGGAAACGAATCATGAAGACACTAAAACGATTTGTCTTTGCAGTCATCACAACAGCAACCCTGGCGCAATCTTACGCTCAGGAAGCTGAAAAGCCGGTCTCGATTACCGTCAGCCCTGCGGATATCGCCCTTTCAAATGTACGCGATCGACAATCGTTGATGGTGCAGGCGGTGATGGCGAATGGCCTTACGTTTGACGTGACTGAACAGGCACAACTGGCCATCGAAAACGGAGCGTTTGTGAAAGCAGACGGACAGACGTTTCATCCTGTTGCTGACGGCACGACCAAAGTGACGGTGTCGTACGAAGGTCACAATGTCGACGTCCCGGTAACAGTGACGAATGCCAGCACGGACTTGCCAATTAGTTTTCGACTCGACGTCATGCCGGTCTTCATGAAGACCAGCTGTAACAACGGCAGCTGTCATGGAGCCGCTCGCGGCAAAGATGGCTTCCGTCTGTCACTGTTCGGTTTCGACCCGGCGGGCGATCACTTCCGTCTGACGCGTGAGATCCCTGGTCGCCGCATCAATCTGGCTTTGCCGGAAGAAAGTCTAATGGTTGAAAAAAGTATCGGCTCAGTCCCGCATACGGGTGGCAAGCGTTTTGACATTGGCGACGAAAAATACGACACGCTCGTCCGCTGGCTGAAAGTCGGCGCACCGGATGATCCGAAGCCTGCTGAAGTGCCCAAGGTGGTTTCTCTGGAGCTGTATCCAAAAGGAGCCGTTCTCGATGGCGAAGGCCAGACCCAGCGAATGTCAGTCCGAGCCAAATACTCAGATGGCACAGATCGTGACGTCACATCACTGGCCTACTTCAGTTCAAACAACGAAACGTCTGCGGAAATCACACAGAAGGGAATCGTAACGGCTCACGAACGCGGCGAAGCATTCATCATGGTTCGCTTCGATACTCACACGGTCGGGTCTCAGTTCATAGTATTGCCAAAGGGCTTGAAGTACGAAGATCCGAAGACTCCCGAATTCAACTACATCGACACTCTGGTTCACGCAAAACTACGAAAGTTGCGAATTACTCCATCCGAAATTTGTACGGACGAGCAATACCTGCGCCGCGTATTTATTGACATCACAGGAACGATGCCGAGTGCGGAAGAGCATCAGATTTTTCTGGCAGATACTGATCCAAAAAAACGCGAAGTTGTTGTCGATCAGTTGCTGGAACGCAAAGAGTTCGTGGACATGTGGGTGATGAAGTGGGCGGAACTGCTGCAGGTTCGCACGATCAACAATCGTGTCGCCAAGAAGCCGATGCTGCGATACTTCAACTGGCTGCGTGAAAAGATCGCCACTAATACTCCGAGTGACGTGATGGTCCGAGAGCTTCTGGCATCCAAAGGTGGTACGTTCAGTGATCCCGCCACCAACTACTACCAGACCGAAACAGAAACGCTGAAGGTTGCCGAAAATGCGGCTCAGGTATTCATGGGGATGCGGATTCAGTGTACGCAGTGTCACAACCATCCGTTCGATCGCTGGACAATGGACGACTACTATGGCTTCGCCGCATTCTTTTCGCAAATCGGACGCAAGGCTGCAGAAGACCCACGCGAACAGATTATTTTCAACAGCGGGGGCGGTGAAGTAAAGCACCTTGTTGACGGACGCAATATGGCACCGAAGTTTCTTGGCGGTGAAACTCCGGACCTGAAAGGCCGGGATCGTCGAGAGGTTCTGGCGGAATGGTTAGCGTCTCCACAAAATCCCTACTTCGCCACAAACCTCGGCAACATCGTCTGGGCGCATTTCTTTGGGAAGGGCATCATCGACCAGGTCGACGACGTCCGTGTTAGTAACCCACCCGTCAACGCGGAATTGCTGGCTGAGTTAGGTAAACGATTCACTGAGTACAACTACGACTTCCGCCGTCTGGTGAAAGACATCTGCACGTCACGGACCTACCAGCTGTCGACGCAAACCAATGAGTCCAACGAAAAGGACCATCGTAATTTTGCTCATGCTGAACTGCGTCGGCTGCGTTCAGAAGTCATGCTCGACTGCATCACACAGTTGACCTCGAGTACAGATAAGTTCCCAGGCCTGCCGGTCGGTGCTCGAGCAGTGCATATTGCCGACGGAAACACGTCAACATACTTCCTGACCACATTCGGGCGTGCCAAGCGTGAAAGCGTTTGCTCATGTGAAGTGAAAATGGAACCGAATCTGTCTCAGGCGCTGCATTTGATGAACGGTGACACCGTAAACGAAAAAATCAAGCAAGGTGGTTTGATCCCAAACATGATCGCAGACAAGAAAACTCCAGCGGACATCATCACGGAAATTTACGCCAGAAGTTTCTGCCGCAAGCCAACGGAGCAGGAACTGGCCAAATTGGTGGCGGTGGCCGGAGAAGAAGAAAACCCTCAGCCCGCACTGGAAGACATTTTCTGGTCGTTGCTTAACTCACGGGAATTCCTGTTCAATCACTAGCTGATTCTGGATTGGCACTTTTTCCGGTGTGGCGATTCAAAGGACTGTCCCGATTACGCAACCAGACTCCGGCAAACTCTGCCGGTCGGTGTGTGAATGACGATTAGCAAACTTATAGAATCCTGAAAGACTCTGCCGCGCCGATCGGTGCGGCCCTTCACTTAAACATTCCCGCCGCGACGCCCGTGTCCTGTGGAACCGCACTATGAAACATCTGTCTCGCAATTTCTTCAGTACTGTTGTTCTAAGCCTTGGCTTGTCGTTGACTGCCCATGCAGAAGACAAGATCAACTACGAAGACCACATCAAGCCGATCTTCCGTGCAAAGTGTCTGAACTGCCACAACACAAACAAGAAGACCGCGGATCTCGATCTGTCGAACTACACCGCTTTGATGCAGGGCGGAGGCTCTGGTGCAGCCATTGAGCCGGGTGATCCGGATGCCAGCTATTTGTACAGCCTGATGACTCACGCAAGTGAGCCATACATGCCTCCAAATTCGGACAAATTGCCCGATGAAATGCTGACACTCGTGAAAAAGTGGATTGAAGGTGGCGCTCCGGAAACTTCTTCCAGTAAAGTGACACTGCCCAAAAAGAACAACGTCAGCATGAATGTTGATGTGGCTGCCGGTGCTCGACCCGATGGGCCACCGCCGCTGCCGGATGTTCTGAATCTTGAACCGGTGATCCACACGACAGCGACGACGGCCGTATCGGCAATCGCAACCAGCCCGTGGGCTAAACTGGTGGCTGTGGCGGGGCAAAAGCAAGTGGTGCTGTACAGCAGCGCAACGTTGCAGCCACTGGGTGTGCTGCCGTTTCCTGAAGGTCAGGCCAGAGTGTTGAAGTTTAGCCGCACGGGCGGGTTACTGCTGGCTGGTGGTGGCCACGGAGCCTCCAAAGGGCTGGCGGTTGTGTGGGACATCAAGACAGGCAAACGCATCATTCAGGTCGGCGATGAACTGGATGAAGTTTTGGCTGCCGACATCAGTGCAGATCAAACGTTGGTCGCACTTGGTGGTCCGGGAAAAGTTGTGAGGGTCTATAGCACAGCCACTGGTGAACTGGCGTACGAGATCGTCAAGCACACCGATTGGATTTACGCACTGGAATTCAGTCCGGACAGCGTTCTGCTGGCCACTGCTGACAGAGCTGGCGGGTTGCATGTTTGGGAATCGTTTACTGGTCGAGAATATCTGACACTCAACGGTCATAAAGACGGTGTCAATGCGGTTTCGTGGCGTATCGACAGTAATGTTCTGGCATCTGCCAGCAAAGACGCGTCGATCAAACTGTGGGAGATGGAAAACGGCGCAAACATCAAGTCATGGGATGCTCATGGTGGCGGGACAGCTTCGATGGAATTCTGTCGGGATGGCCGAGTCGTCTCCTGTGGACGCGACAAGGTTGCGAAGATCTGGGACCAGAATGGCGCACAGTTATTAGCCTTCGAAGCCTTCGGGGATCTGGCGCTCAGAGTTTCTCACTGTGATGAAACAGACCGTGTGATTGCCGGTGACTGGACTGGAGAAGTTCGCGTCTGGAACGCGGCTGATGGAGTTCGTGTTGGCAATCTGACAACGAATCCACCGATGTTGGAAGCTCGCCTTGCCGAAGCGTCCGGACGTATCGCTCCACTGAATCAAAAACTGGTGGAACTCAGACAGCAACTCGACGCAGCAACTGCAGCAAAGACAACTCACATACAAAAAACGGAAGCGGAAAAAGTCGTATTCGCAGCCGCTCAAAAAACTCTGACTGATCGACAGGCATCATTGACAACACTTGAAGCACAGTTGCCGACGGTTCAGAAGCTGCAGGCGGACACACAGGCAAAATTCGCTACTCTGCAGAAGGCAGTGCTCGAGCTGACTGCCGCGGCACAAAAAGCTCAAGAGGCGTCGACGATGATGTCAGATGACGCTGAACTGAAAAAGGTGGTTGAGTCACTGCAGAAGCAGGTTGAACAACGCACCGCTGAACTCCAGCAAACAGACGTCGCACTCAAAGCGGCTGTCGCTGCAGCCGCAAAGGCCGTACAGGACATCGCCACAACGAAGGCTCAAATTCCAGTCGATGAAACAGCTGTCAAAACTCACCAGCAAAACATCGACAACCTGGTGGCCGCATTAAAACCGGTCGAAGATGCACTGGTTGCTGCTCAGAATGTGGTCAACACGTCACAAAACGACGTGAATACTGCTGTCGCTGACGTGGAACGCTGGAAGCAATACACCGCTCTGCGTGATGAGCTGAAGGTTCTGGATCAAAAGCAGGTTGAGAAAGACGCTGTGCATCTGGCATCGCTGGAAGCCGATGCCATGCTGAATGAAAAGCAGCAACAGATCACTGCTGCTCAGCAAACAGTGCAGGCGAAGACAGAAGCGATCGCTGTGGCTCAGAAAAAGATGACGGATATGACGGCAGTTGTTGCTGCATCAGAAATACAGCAGGGCGACATGAAAGCGAGTGCAGGAAAGCACGAACAGGCCATCCCAGTGCTGCAGTCGGCTGTTAAACAGTTGAAATCTGTCTCTACGATGCTACCGGACGATGCGGAAGTGAAGGGATCTGCGGCCGCGCTGGAAAAAACGACAGCTGACAAAGTCGCAGCACTCGCCAGTCTTAAACAACAGATGACAGCTGTCGACAAGACGATTGCTGATTCAAAAGCTGCCGCCACAGTTGCTGTCGCAGAAGCAGAGGCCGCTAAGAAAGCGATGACTGAAGGTCAGGAAATGGCGAAGAAACTCACGGACGAGGCGGCTCCGATTCAGACGCAGGTTGCCGAAGCAAAAGCGAAACTGGAGGCAGCAGAAGCTGAGCTTGCAAAAGTTCAGGCCGTGGTGGAAGCGCGTCGGCAACAGTTACGGCCACAGTTGCAGGTTATCCAGGCGTCCCGATAGCAGAGATCAGTGTCAGCGGCGCTGGTTCAGTAACGGCGAATCGTAGATCAGCCCAATGCGACGCTTACTGAGCCAATGCGTCGTCGAACTCGTCATAGACGCAAACATAACCCGGCTGTTTGGCTCGCTGTCGCTCTTCAGTCAGTGCTTTGACGACAGCAGCCTCAATCTTCTCACGGCAGGGTGCGTTGACTGGGTGAGCGATGTCGGCGAATAATCGGACGCGAGCATCAGGATTAGTTTCTGGCGGCAACTTCGTTCCGCATCCACCACAATAGCGCGCTCGCAATTCGTTCTTACTAGAACATCCAGCCTATGTTCCGCACATCTCGAAAGTAATATCACGGAATTTCCGCTGGCGTTCAGGCTTG
>CALFOL010000029.1 GCA_937919915.1 uncultured Planctomycetaceae bacterium | reverse complement strand
ATTCGCTGTAGCAGCAAAAACACTGCTTGTTGCATGGTCTTGAGTGAATTCGGCAATTTATTCCGAAAAGGCTGACCCCCGAACAGGCTGGCGTTCGCAATGGATTATGTGGCCAACGACGGCCACTTCAAAACACACTTCAACAACGACGTTAAAGGGCAGAACAATGAACCGTAACATCACACTCACAGCCGCAGCAATCACACTCGCACTGGCCAGCATCTTCAATGCTCCTGAAGCATCCGCTCAATCTCGCCGCCTGAGCGTTCAGGCACCGATTCCTCAGAATCAGCTTCGTCAGGTTGCCACCGGCAGCTACTACTCGCCACGCTTGAAAGCTCGCTTTGTTCTGCAATACATGACGATTCCCGGTCACAACTTCTGGGGAGCTCGCATTGTCGACATGGGCTACGATTCGCCACTGCGACATATCAACCTGCAGGTTGGCGATGTTGTGACTCGTCTGGACGGCATTCGAATCTCAGACGGCCGCTTTCAGAAGACAGATTACAGTGTCGGAGCACCCGTCTGGCAGATTCCTCAGTTGGAAAAGCACTACGGTCAAACTCATGTGCGATTCATTCGCAGCGGAAGAGATCACGCTCATCAGGAGACTGTTGACCTGGGCCCACTGCACTGCGACAACCACAATCCTGATCCACACGATCACGGCGGAATCGCTCCCTAATGCGGGAGGCCCGCAGCCCATGCGAGCTGCCGCTCGGAACCGAGTACCCGCTTCCGTTGGTCGCTGGATCTCAATCAAACTCAACAAACGCCCCGGTCAATTGGCCGGGGTTTCTTCGTTGACGCTGTCTGTCTGTGTGGTTGCCGTTGCTTCCGTTTCGGAAACGACCACGAACCAGCCGGTATCTCCAACGACATCCGGCCGTCCCTGAATAATGATAGGCTCCATGGCACCCAGAGAAACAACGTCTGTCACGGGGTCATGGAACTTGCGAATGAATCCGTCTGCTGTGGCGACGAAACCTCCTCGGCGCATTAGTCGTTCTGCTCGCAACTGGCGAGCTGTTTCGAAAACTTCCTCGCTGATTCGCGGCGGCAACTGCTCTTCGCTGCGGTTGCCCAGTTGTGGATGAGCAATCACGAGCCCGGGTTTGTTTTCAAATGGATCATTATCGAGCTGGAACATCATGGCGTTCAGCGGCAATTCAAAATCCTTGATTTCCACGGGAATGGCAAACACGCCGATGGCCGTACGGTTTTCTTCTTCGTCCGGTTTGTCCCAGATCGGAGCGGCGAACGACACTATCAAGCGATTCGTGTTGGAACTTTGAAAGACGCATGACATGTAGACGGCGTCATGTTCCGACGTGACTTGCCGCAGGACATATTCGAATGGTTTGACGGCCGCGAGTTCCGGATTGTCTTCAGGTTTGTCCCGTCCGAAGCCATGAAAATAGTCGCGGTGTTGGAAAGACCTGCCAACGCTGTTGGCTCGCGGAGACCTTGCCACCTGAACGCCATCCGCTCCGTACACCGCCCAGACGGCTCCCTCAGCCACTGTTCCGCGGCAGCTCTTCCGGTCGTTCAGCCAACTGGACAATTCTCGCCGCACTGCCTGGTCTTCTGGTGCTGCGTTGGTGGCCATGACCAGTCGCCGGAGTTCCGCAGAACGAACTTCCGTTTCCAGAAGCCGCCAGCGAAGATCGATTTCGTCACCGATGGCCTGAGCCAGAAATCCGGCAGACAGCTTTAGATTTCGCACGCGCGCCGCTTCGGCGGCATGGCTGTTCTGCACAGCCTGTTGACGGGCGTCCTTCTCGTCATTTGCCAGTTGTCGCGAGCGAATGGCCGAAAAGAAGCTGATGAGCAGAATGGCCGCGGCCGCCGCAACGATCGCACGAGCAGCAGCTTTGTGTTCACGAATCCACCGCAGAACTTTTTGCTGATACGGTTCCGCAAACGCCGAAACAGGAGCGTCGGCCAGATAGAGTTCGATATCGTCGGCCAGTTCCAGTGCGGTTTGATAGCGGAGCGCTGGTTACAGGGACATGGCTTTCAGGCAAACCGCTTCCAGTTCTTCTGATACACCGGATTGCTGGTTACGTGGTCGCGGGATTTTGCCTTCCAGAACGTTCTGTTTGAGTTTTTGAATGTTGTCGCCGAAAAAGGCGGGTTGCCCAGTTAGCATTTTGAACAGAGTCGCTCCCAGACTGTAGATATCGCTGGCCGGGGCCGGGGACAATCCTGACATTTGTTCGGGACTCATATAGGCAGGCGTCCCAATGCCAGCTCCGGACGCCGTTCCGCTACCACTGCCGGAAGTTGGCATGAGTGATGCTTCGCCGCTTTGGCGAAACCGATCATCGCGCGTGACCGGAACGGCGAGTCCCCAGTCGACCACGATCGTTTCGCCGTACTTGCCGAGCATCACGTTGGCTGGTTTGATGTCGCGGTGTACGATTCCGCGGTTGTGAGCGTAGGCGATTGTGCGGCAGACAGATGCAAAGCTCGTCAGTAACTGTCGAAAATCCACGCTATGAATTCCCATCGCTCCACGTTTTGGTCGGGTGCGATGAAAACGGATAATGGCGTCGTCGAGTGTTTCACCGTCGATGTAACGCATGTAGTAAAACAAACGACCGTGATCTGTGCGCCCCAGTCCGTACAGCGGCACAACTCCGGGATGTTCGAGACGTCCGGTGACTTCGGCCTCGAGCGAAAACCGTTCACAGCTTTCCGCGTTACTGACAAGGTTGCGGTGAATGAATTTCACCGCTACTTCGCGATTCAGCTCGGACTCGGTGGCTCGGTAAACGGCACCCAGACCGCCTTTGGCGTGAAACATGAGTTGCGAGATTTCGCTCTTAACCGACAATGTTTCTGCTGTTGAGCTGGCATCATCCCATTTGCCGCTCATCCGCGCGTCCATCTGCATCAGTGCCTGGATTTTGGACTCCAGAGCTGCGATATGTTCGGGACAATCGCGGCACAATTCTTCAACTGCCAACTTTTGTCCGCGCTCAAGCGCCTCTTCCCATTGATCGAGGAGCTCTTCGATCAGCTGGTGGAATTCACTCCATTCCTGCATCTTCTGAGGATCCTGCGACACTTCAGCCGCTTCGAACGCGTGATGTCCGGGACTCTCGTTGTCGTCGCCGAATCCTGCCTGCGAGGCGTGATGTCGCGCGGCTCCCTGTGGGCCGTAATAGCTGCGCGACAAGTCGATCAATTGCCGCCGAATCTGTTGAGCCGCCAATCGTAGAAAATGGGTCGCACTCTGCAGCTCAACAGATTCCATTGCCGTGTAAAGACGCAGCACGGCCTGTTGAAAGATGTCGTCCGTTTCTTCCCAGCGCGCGATCCTGGCGAAGTCCTTTTTGATTCGCCGCGTCAAATGCCGCAGGCGATCGCTGGCGAGCTGCAGGAGCTGCTCGCGAGCTTCGGCGTCTCCTTCCTTCAGCCGCTGGACCCACGACTCGATCGCCTTGGTCTGTTCGGAAGCCTGCTGGTCCATTGCGGGTTTTCGCAAGAGTTGAATTGTTGGAATGATGACTGGAGCGAATTGCGTTGCACACACATTTCACCGCGACCTTAAGCAGGCGCTTATATGTTTTCGCACATAATAATCTTCGGATCATCCTTACCTGAATTACAGCCCCGTGTGTTAGGCAAGGACAATTCGCAGGTTGTTAGGTGCGAAGACAGATAAGCGAATGCTTACCTTGCATCGTTGTCACATTGACGGATAATCGACTTCCCCGCCCTCTTCCCGCCGCCCGTCGATTCGATTGATGTTCACCTTTCCAAAATTTTCGCGTTTCATCGTCGCATTCCTGCTGATGTTCCCGTGTGCCGCGGATGGGGAAGATTCTTCGAAATTCGTAGAGCACGTCCGCCCGTTGCTGCAGAAGCACTGTTTTAAGTGTCACGGTCCTGAAACTCAGGAATCTGAGCTTCGGCTGGATACGCTGTCGACCGATCTTCTGAATGATCGCGTGGCGACGGAGAAATGGCATACCGTTTTGAGTGCTTTGAAAGCTGGCGAAATGCCGCCGGAAGATGAGCCCCAGTTATCGGCCGCTGATCACAAGGGCGTGACGGATTGGATTCGTGCGCAGGTGGATCATGCGCTGGAATCTCGACGGCAGACGGACGGCCGAGTTGTGCTGCGGCGACTGAACAGGGCCGATTACCAAAACACGATGACTGACCTGCTGGGTCTTGTGATGGACTACACGCGCGACCTTCCGCCGGATGCGGTGTCGGCCGATGGATTCACCAACAACGGCAGCTCTCTGCAAATGTCGGGGATACAGCTGGAATACTATCTCGCGGCGGCTCGCAAGGCGCTTGATCGCGTGGTCTTTACTGGTGCCGCTCCGAAGGTGTTCGATTATACGTTTCCCGAGAGCAATCTCGACAAGTGGCTCGGAAAAACGGTGCGGTCCAATCGTCTGCAGCGGATGCAGGAGTTTCTGGCGACGATGGTGGACGAGTATCCAGAGGAGGGCGACTTTCTTGTTCGTGTTACGCTGACCGCGGAAGTGAAGACCGATGTCGGATTTCCACTGTTGCAAGTGTCCGTGGGCTATCGTCCGGACACACAGGAATTGATGAACGATTTTGAAACGGTGGAGATCACGTCGCCAGCTGTGCAGACGTTTGAATTCCGCGGACGGTTGGAGAATTTTCCGATGCCCGTTCGTGGGCAGGGAAAATATCCGGGACTTGTTGTCCGCGTCCGCAACATTTACGACAACGGGTCTGCTCGGCCAGCAGAACAGAAAGAGGGAATGAAGCGTGTCTATCCCGATGAACCAACACTACCTGCGTTGAATATTCAGTCCGTGGAGTTTCATGGGCCACTGTACGATCACTGGCCGCCGAAACTTCATCGCAACATTCTGTTTGAATCGGAGCCGCGTGACGTGGATGAACGGGGCTATGTTGCGGAGGTGCTGCGTCGATTCATGCAGCGCGCGTGGCGACGGCCAGTTGATGATGCAGAAGTGCGACGGATGGCGGCGTTCTTTGCAGAAATTCGGCCGGAGTTTCCGACGTTTGAAGAGGCGATTCGGGAAGCGTTGGCGATGGTTTTGATCAGCCCGGACTTTCTGTATCTGATGGAACCTGCCGGAGACGTTAAACGGCCGATTGGCGACTGGGAACTGGCTTCGCGGTTGTCGTATTTTTTGTGGAGCACGATGCCAGACCGCACCTTGATGGAGCTGGCGGCGAAGAATCAGTTACATGATCCGGACACACTGGCCGAGCAGGTGGATCGGATGCTGTACGATTCGCGCAGTGATCGTTTTGTGGGGCAGTTTACCGAGCAGTGGCTGCATCTGAGTTACGTTAACAGCGTGGCGATCAATCAGGATCAGTATCCCGGCTTCGACGACGGACTGAAGGCGGACATGGTGCAGGAGACGCAGAGTTTCTTTCGCGAACTGTTGCGGCACAACTTGAGTGCGCTGAATCTGTTGTCGTCCGATTTCACGATGGTGAATGAGCGACTGGCGAAACACTACGGTTTCGAAAAAGTCTGGGGTAGTCAGTTTCGGCACGTGTCGTTTGACACGAACGTGCATCGCGGAGGTTTGCTGGGGCATGCGAGCGTGTTGCTCAGTAATTCCACGGGACGTGATTCGCATCCGGTCCGCCGCGCAGTGTGGATTCGCGATCGGCTGCTGAACGATCCCCCGTCGCCACCACCGCCGGACACTCCGTCGCTGGACGATGTGAAGGATGAGAGTTTTCTGAAATTGTCGGTGCGGGAGCAGTTGGTCATTCATCGAGACAAAGAGGCGTGCAATCGATGTCACCGCGATATTGATCCCTGGGGAATCGCGTTGGAGAACTACGATGCTGTTGGGCTGTGGCGAAAAGAGGCCGTTGCGAAGGACAGTTTCCCGGATGGCCGTGAGGTTGATGGTGTTGCGTCGTTGAAGGACTATCTGCTGGAGGAACAGGTGGATCAGTTTGCGAAATCACTGGTCACGCGGTTGATGACGTATGCTCTGGGGCGTCAGCCGGAGCTCAATGATCAGCAGGCGATTGACGATATCACTGCGGAGTTCGCGGCAAATGACTATCGCATGCGTGATTTGATACAAAAGCTTGTTAAGAGTGCTCCGTTTCAGACAAAATAGGGCGGAACAGTCGACATCCGTTGGATCGTTTAACCCGTAGCCGCAGGCGATGACTGTTGGAATCCACGCCTGCGGCTACGGGTTAAACGAGCGATACAATTCACTTTCCTCACCCGCACATCACATGACTACAAAATCCTGGCACCTTGATCGTCGTGCGTTCCTGATGGGGACCGGCGTGTCGCTTGGTCTTCCCTGGCTGGAATGCATGACGGCTTCCGCAGCAGATTCGAAGAAGGACGAAGTCCCACGCCGCATGTGCGGTCTGTACTTCGGGTTTGGAGTTGGGTTGCCGGAAGAAGACACTGAGAACGCGAACTGGCGATGGTTTCCTAATGGAGACGGTCGCGACTTCGAATTCACGGATACTCTGAAGCCGCTGGAGGCGCACCGTGAAAATCTGTCTGTGCTGAATGGGTTGTCGCATCCGAACGGGCGACGGATGGGAGGCCACGACACCGGCGACACGTTCCTGACTGGTGCCTTCATGCACAACGAAAAGCTCAGCAACACGATTTCCGCCGACCAGGTGGCTGCTGCTGCTCATGCCGATCAAACGCGTTTTTCTTCGCTGGTGCTATCGACTGACGGCGGCGTGGGTGAGCCGACTCGATCGAGCACGCTGTCTTACAACGACAAGGGGCGGCCGATTCCATCGTTGAATCAGCCGCAGCAGATCTTCGATCGTTTCTTTGGTGCCGGTGATGCGGACTTAATCGCAAGACGTCGACGGCTGAAGAGTTCCTCCGGGATGCTGGACCGAGTGCTGGAAGATTCGCGTGCGTTGCGGGGACGGCTGGGGAAGTTCGACCGTGAAAAACTGGATGAGTATCTGGCGTCCGTTCGACAGATCGAACAAAGCGTTCAACGTTCGCAGCGTTGGCTTGAGATTCCTCGCCCGGAGCTTCGCGATGAAGAGCGAGACATGCTGCATCTTGATGCCGACGATGAAGCGCCGTTGAACTTTATTCGTACGATGTACGATTTGATCTATCTGGCGTTCCGGACCGATTCGACTCGCGTGGCGACTTATCAGATCACGAACATGGCGGACTGTTCGTCGAAGGCCGCCAAGTTTCCGCAGTTGCAGGGTTTCAAAGATTCGCTGCACACCTTGGCTCACGGTTGGAACAAGCCCGAAGGTGCGGTGGCACTCGGGAAGTGGGACAGCTTTATGGCCGAACAGCTGGCGTACTTTCTGGGCCGGTTGGCGTCCGCTCAGGAGGCGGACGGTAGTGTGCTGGATCATTCGCTGGTGCTGTATGGCAGCAGCAACTGTACGACGCACGACAACAGCAACTACCCGCTGGTGCTGGCAGGCGGTCGCAAGCTTGGTTTGCAGCATGGTCGGTATCTGAAGTTCGGCGAAGGTACTCCGATGTCGAATTTGCTGGTGACGATGCTGAACTGCGTTGGCGCCGATCAGGCGTCGTTTGCGGACAGCACGGGCGAGCTGTCAGAGCTGACCAGCCATGCATAACGGCGATTCTGAGCAAGCCGCAGACAGTGTCAGGCGCAGAAACGACTTGATCAATTCAAGATTTTGAGATTTGAGATTTCAGATAAAGACATCATCGGAAAGGTCATGTTTTTTTCGCGCTATGACAGCGCAGCTGCGAACAGGAAAAACTTCTGCATTAGATTTACTCCAGAATTGTGAATGTTCGAAAGAGAAGATTGAACAATTCTGAGGAGCTACAGCGCCCCACACTGACTTGTGGCCGAACGGTTTTCGAACGCAAATCGCTTGCACCCACGAGCCCGACGCATCCACATGTTTAGGTAAACTGCTCGAATTTCGCCAGACGCACAACATCGCGAGGTGCTGTTGAAGCGGCGACGGATTGTCGCCAGCATAACCGGCCAGCGTTGCTGCCGTTGAACAGTCGGTGAGGAGATCTGTCGACTCTATGGCAGCGGTGGCGAACCAGTCCTGTTGAGAGGTTTCGTGACTATCTCCAGAGTTTCTCGCAACAACAGACACAGACTTCCGAGAAGTCCGAATCCGAATCTTGTTGCGCGCAATGGCTCATGGAGCCATTGTTCGCCGTCGCATCAGTCTCGTCAACGTCTGATCTGTTAGAGCAGTTCACTTCTTGTCGTGAACTATAGTTGCTCGGGCGACCAGACTTTCTTCAATCGAAACGCGTGCCCCGAGGTCACAAATCAGCGAATCATTGCCGCAACCGATAGTGATTCACTCGGTTGAAAATCGAAGCGACCATGCAGTCGATGAACGGAATGCCAAGGACCAATGCAGCCAGCAGACAGGCAACAACGTCAATTCCGCTTTTCGTATCTTCCAATCCGGAAGCCAGCAGGTGGACGGCCAGAAACACAGTTGGGATCAGGGCAAACAGGACGGACAGCGTCTTTACCAACGGTTCCCGCGAAAATGCAAACCATGCTTCCCGTGGATCCATGCCAACTCGTGTCAGCAGGAATTGGTTCAATGCCTGAAGATCCTCACTCTCTTCGTCATCCTGCAACAACTGATGGACGATCCGAATTGCTTTTTTCTGGTCGTTAACATCCAGCGCTGCCTGAAGGTCTCTGCGCATTGCTGCCAGAAGCTCTCGATGCCGCGTTTCCTCTGCCGTTGCTTTGTCAGCAACAGCTTGTGCTTCTGCTGAAAGAGTTTGAGAAATGTACTCTTGGAAGGAGTCAGTCGTGGTCGACATGTCCGGCGGTCCCACGGTAAATGTTGGTCAAGGTTGCGAATATTGCCCCGTTTAACGCGTCAATTCGGCGTACTGCAACTGAAACGATCAAGTCCGGCCGAATTCGGGATCTGATTACGGGATTGCCGACAGGTCTTAGGAGTGCCGGACCTCGTTCAGTACCTGGTCGTAAACCGCGGGGCTGGCCGCCAACAGGCTGGATTTCTGCATTGGCAGCGGGGCGCCAGTACATGTGGTGACTCTTCCGCCTGCTTCTTCGACCAGCAACCGGCCGGCGGCGAAATCCCACAGTCCGAGTTGATACTCGAAGTAGGCCGAAAACTGTCCGGCCGCTGTCATCGCGAGGTCCAGCGATGCGGCGCCGAACCGACGGATGCCGTGAATTTGTTTCCGCAGCAAACGATTCATTGATGCCAGTGTAGCTTCCATATCAGCGCCGCGGTCGTAGTAGAACCCGGTCGCGATGACGGCTTCATTGAGATGTTCGGCTGCGGAGACGGACAACCGGCGATCGTTCAGGAAAGCGCCTTTGCCTTTGCTGGCTGTGTACCAATCTTTGTAAACGGGGTTGAACACAACGGCGGTTTCAGCGACTCCGTTATGATAGTACGCGATGGAAACCGCGAATTGCGGAATCCCGTGAGCGAAGTTCGTGGTACCGTCCAACGGATCGATGATCCACAGATGTTCGGCGTCGGTACTGTCGGAATTTTCTTCTTCGCCAAGAATGCTGTGGTCTGGAAACGCGTTGCGAATCACTTCTGCGACAGCGCGTTCTGCGTTGATATCTGCATCCGATACCAGGTCGACGGATGCTGATTTTGTTCGCATCACGACGCCGTTGTTGAAATACTCAGTCAGCACGTTGCCGGCTGCCACGGCTGCCTGTCTGGCAATATCAGGAGTGTTCACGTGATCATCTGTTTCTGTGTGAAGATTGTGGTTCCGACGGTTTTCAGATGGTACGCTGGCGTTTGAGGGTCAGTCTGGCGTAAATTTCGCGTTCCCGCCAATGTGAAGCAAGCCGGGCGACAGGCTCAGAGTCGACTTCTCACAAACAACCCCTCGGATCTCAAAAGAATCATCATGACACTCAACCGCCGTAACTTTCTGGCTTCGACTGCTGTCGCCGCGACAGCTGCCAGCCTTCCGTCAGTGACCGCAGCGGCTCCTGCTGTGCAGGGATCGATCGCTGATTCGGTTTCTTACTGTCTGAATATGAGCACTATTCGTGAGCAGACGGACGACATCACACAGCAGGTTCGCATTGCTTCAGAAGCTGGGTACACGGGGATTGAGCCGTGGATGGGGCACCTGGAAAAGTTCACCCAGTCCGGCGGCAAGTTGTCAGATCTGCGAAAGCAGATCAGCGACGCTGGTTTGAAGGTCGAAAGTGCGATTGGGTTTGCTCAGTGGATCGTTGACGACGAAGGCAAACGCAAAGAGGGTTTAGAGAACGCCAAACGTGATATGGACGTGTTGGCGCAGATTGGCGGAACGCGGCTCGCAGCGCCACCGGTGGGTGGTCATCGCGGCGGGCCGAAACTGGATACGTTTGTGATAGCGGAACGTTATCGAGCGTTGTTGGAAGTCGGAGACGAAACAGGCGTTGTGCCGCAGCTGGAAGTCTGGGGATTCAGTACGAATCTGTCGCGGCTGGGAGAGTCCGTGATGGCCTGCGTTGAGGCCGGTCATCCGAAAGCCTGTTTGTTGCCGGATGTGTATCACATCTTCAAAGGCGGGTCGGATTTTGGCGGCTTGGCGTTACTGCATGATGATGCCATTCAGGTGTTTCACATGAATGACTATCCCGACACACCGAGTCGTGAAGAGATGAACGATTCACACCGTGTGTATCCGGGTGACGGTATTGCTCCGCTGTCCAGCATTCTGAACATGATCAGTGGCAACGGCCGAAAGGTGGTGTTGTCCCTGGAACTATTCAACAAAGACTACTGGAAGCAAGACGCGTTGGAAGTGGCGAAGACCGGTCTGGCGAAGATGAAGGCCGCAGTGGCATCGGCGTAAGTCACACCCAGTGAATTTAAAACAGCCACCAGCGCCTTTTCTTAACGCGTGGAGGCTCGTACGACGCCGGTTGCGCGCCCGATGTGGTGTAGGAAATCGGCGTGTCCCAGTCGGGCTCTGCCAGTTCTTCCGCCAAGTCTGTTTCATCTGGGCCGCCATCCAGCATTTGTTGGGGAGCGAAGGCGGTTTGTTCTGGTTCGTGGAAGACCGGTGGCTGTAAAGACACGCGTGGCGCTGGAATGCGGCCGGATGAGCGCGGTGGTGGTTCGATGCCCTGAGCCATCAGTTGGCTGCGAACGCGATCACCCAGATCAACAACATCGATATTCTTATCCGGCATGTGCCAGTATTGGTCAGGCAGGTGAGGGTTGGCTTCGATGTTTTTGAATGACAGCGACAGTTCGGTGTCGATCTGCGGGAACATTAGATTCACGCTGGTGGGAATCAGATGTCCGTCCAGGCGCTGATGGCGACTCAGCTGCGCCCGAACCAGAGGATTGGCTTCGGCATCGTAGACCGCATGTTCGCGAATCACACCCTGCAATGCATCGATCTTGATCACTCGTCGCAATGATCGGCCGTTTGCGCCTGGCTGAATGGCCGTTAACCAGAGCTCTGGTTTGCCGATTGGTGAGCGAGTGAGTTCATAGTCTTCTGCGTTCAGTGGCGTGATGCCCAGAACAAGCATTAACCAATTCGGGTCAATCGAGGGAATGCCCAGTGGGACCTGTTGCAGCAGTGCCGTATCTTCATGCTTCCATTTAATCACCTCAGACTTGCCGGGCTTCATATACACCCAGACATGATCTGCGTTTGATCCCAGGTCGGCTTTCACAACCAGGTTGTCGGCTGTCAGGCGGAAATAATTTGGTGACTGACATGCGATGTAGCCACTTAATGACTGATCCGGCGCACCAGGGATTTTCGCATACAGTCTGGTGGACATGCAGCGCCAGCTGTTCAGGTCTTTGTTTTGCTGATTTAAGTGATCGACCAGATCGGCGCGGCTGATCGTCAGCGGAATCACAGGATCACGATGAACGACTTCCCGTTGTTGTTTGGCACCATTTTGACAGCCCGCGAACACAGTCATCAGGCAGGCGATAGCGAACGCGCCGCGATGTGTTCGCACCCGTCCCGAGTCGCGTGCGGGCGAGGTCGAATCGATGAGTGATTGTTGATTCTGTTTGATCATTCCATGATCTCAATCCGGTCATTCCTGACCATGTGTCTTTCAGGCCGCCGCTTCAGTCGGACTACCGAACAACTGGGTCTGGAATTGAGTAATCTGGTCGTCCGTCAATTCTCGTTCCACAACTTCGAACGGTCCTTCACCTCCGCTGCCAATCAGTCTCATGGCCGGCAGGTCGTCAATTTCGATTGACCCGTCGAGAATCAATCTGCGTTTTCGCAGCAGCAGCAGGGCGAGTACGTATTGGTAATCCTGTTCCGTCTTGTTCGGCGATTCGCACAATTGAATAAAGTAGTCAAACAGTGAATCGGCATCGATCTTTGGTTTTCCTGCGTCTGCGTCGACAGGCACTAGACATTGCCAATGACCGATTGAGCCTTCCGGTGGACCTTCCCAGGCTGCCATTGAGTAGTCGTACCGACTGAGCTTGCCATCCGTTTCCGTCAGCACAGACCAGCACAATTCTCCGGGAACCAGCGGTTCTCCCGTTGCAGAGCAGTTTTTGGAGATGGGTCGGATATTGTAGTCCATGGTCACAAACAACGGTGAAGGAAAGATTCGTTCGCCCAGATGTTACGAGAATCGGCAATTTTGGCCAAGACGAGGTTTGGTGAGCTGAGTTTCGAAGGGACTTCACTCTGCTGGAAGTTTTGGGGCGGGCTGTCGCACCAACTGTCGCACGTTGCGAAAACACATCAGTCAGTTGGTTCCGAGGGGGCGAGTGTTTGATTCTCCCCGCATTATCCGCATTTTCAGCAAATCTTCGTATCTTCCCCAGAGTTTCGCGACTAAATCACATTCTCCTGGCTATTCAGTTGCCACCTACACCACAATAATCGCATCGGAAAGCGAACTCATCGCTTGACCATATCATTTGAGATGGCATGTACAAGGTACAGGCGATCTATTCACGATGGCACTCACATCTGTTCTGTGACTCTGCCTCAACTGCATCAATTTGAAGAACTCTGTTGAGTTGTAAAGGAAAGAATCATGATGAATCTGCGAATGCTCAGTTTGCTGAGTCTGGCCACATTGCTGATGAGCCCGTTAATGGCTCGGGATTCCCTTCTGTCCATCCCGGTACAGGAAGGACGCGTGTTCTTGGCGACGGCAGAAGGTGAGATCTACAGCGAGCCTATCCACGACGAACCTTTTCATGGTGAAATTGTTCAGGGGCCGATTTATGTTGAGTCTGCTCCGGAGCCATTGTTTACGAATGTGAAATACGTTGACAAACGCGAAATGCACCCCTGTGCTGTGCCGAAAATCATTCGAGTCAACGATCCCTGTGAGTGCAAAAGCGGGTGTGGCCCAAAATGTGTCTACATTGAGATTTGCGTTCCACCATGCGACTGTGAAGAGGACATCAGGTGTCGCCGTGACGGGGACCGATTGCGTTACGACTATGGCAAGTACAAGGTCGACATCCGCGTTCGCAAGGGTTTCATTGTGGTGGACTATCAGAAGTAACTGTGATACTGCGGAACGCCTTTGAGCGGACGCGAGCATCTCGACAAAATTCACAGGAAGCAGCGTTGTCGCTGCTTCCTGTTCGCATTTGCGGGCCAACAATCCGGACGTTCCAGGACGTCCGGAAGTTTCGACCGGATCCCGCCTTGATAAAGTCGTTACAGGGTTACGGCTGGCGTCTTGAGAATTCCTGCCGATACCGTCAAGATAGTCAGTCAGCGGCACTTCGCTGGTCACTGATTTGGCTCAGAAAATTGGCGACGGGTATCGGGTATCGGGTATCGGACCGCGGACTTTCGCTGATCAATCGTTTTCCATTCCGAGCGTTGGCTCATACTGGTTGCGGGCTACCCGCTGAGAGAATTTTGTTATGGATTTGCCAACGTGTCCGTCGTGCAGTCAGTCAGTTCTGGATGACGATGCTCAGGACTGTCCATTCTGCGGAGCGGTGATGGACGGTTCTTCCGCGGGAAAGAAACCGTCGGCAAAAAAAACGGAACCAGCTCAATCTCCGCAGCCAGGTGTGAAGAAGCCTGATGCTCAGGAAAGCGATCCGGATAACGACGATCCGTTTGCGATTGCTCAAAGGCCGGCTGGTCAAAAAGTGTTGCTGTGCGCTCCCAAGCCGATGAAAGGCCGACTGCATCGTGTTGTCTGTCCAATGTGCGACACTCAGGGTTTTATTCCGAAGGCCGCTATAGGACGACAAGTGCGATGTGCAAACAAGAAGTGCATGGTCCCTGTCTTTGAAGCACCAGCGACCGATGAGAAGCAAGCCCCGAAAGCGCCGGCGCGCGTCAGCGATAAAGAGCCCCCGGCACCAAAGAAAGTTGCCAAATCACCCTCCGACAAGAAGCCGTTCGTCTTGTACGGAGTCGTTGGTTTAGTGCTGCTGGCTGGGACGCTGGGGCTGGTGTCGTATCTGAACAAATCAGGCATCGATAACCTGCCAGCGGTCAACATACCTATGCCGGAGTTCGACGAAGACAAACCGGAGATTGTTGTCACGCCGGATGTCGTTGAGCCTGCTGCAACGGACTATCGCGCCCAGGCGATGGAACTGGTGCAGAAGATGATTGAGCAATCACGAGTGACAGACGGCAATCGCGACAAGCCATTTTGTCGGCGTTTGACAGGCGATGCGTTTCTGCGGTTGGGGCTTGAGGATAAAGCGACTGCAGAGTTTCGGCAGATGGATACGATCTCAAACAACACCGGCCGCAATAATAGCTACTATCGCATCGCGCCACTGATGACCAGCTATTGGCAGCGGTTGCTGGCGGGTGACGATGCCGCGGCCGGAAAACGCTTGAATGAAGCGAAATTACTGGCGACGAAAATACCGAAGTCCGGACTGCTGGCGATCGAATCGAGCGTCACGTTAGCAGCGGCATTAGCAGAATCCGGTGCCATTGACGAAGCGATGCTGCTGATTAAAGGTCAACAGCCAGACGCGACAGTCGCGCTGCGACTGGACGCAGTTCGACACGGGGTTTGGTCCGCCACATCCGGGGTGCTGCGAGATTCCGGACAGACATCCATGTCGCCCGGTAAGGTCTTTGCGTGGAACGAACCACTGCTGACGGGTGTGGCCCTGCAATTGGCAGTGCGGGGCCGCTGGTCGTCGGCAATTGCATGGGCGAATGCCGTTAGCGATCCGTTAACGACGTCGGATACCCTGGCCATGATCGCTGATCAAATGGTAGCGGCCAAAGCCGCTTCTGACGTTCGCCTGTCCGTCGTTGCTGCGGCAGAAGCGAAAGGCCCTGCCGCGGCCCTGCGAACGATCGCGGTCCTGGCGAAATCAAAAGACGCAGCGTTATGGGAGCAGGCGAAATCACTGGCAGCCGCGATGCCTGTCGAGGAACAGAAAATACCGAATGACGTGGAATCCATCATCAAAGCAGCAGCGCCTAACCTGGCCGCCATGCAGTTAAGTGCAGAAGCGTTGACTGATTTCGTCGTCGCCGCTGTCAGCAATGCAGACACCGCTGCGGCGACAACCGGAATTCAGCGAATCTACGCGGTTCTTGTGTCACAGTTGGCACCCACTGCGGGGCTTCGCAAGGCTTGTCGAGAGCTGGAAAACAACGAAGACAACGTGAAGGCACGCATGGCCAAAGAGCTTGGTCTGCAAGAGAATAGTCAGGAGATTCGTGCACGATTTCTGGCTTATCGCCGAGGTATCGACCGCCAGGCCAACGTCGCTGAGCAGCGGCGTATGGTCTTGTTGCAGTTGTTGGCTCGAGTGATTCGAGAAGGCGGCCTGTCGGTTGTGCAGACGGCATTGGCTGACGACGCCATGTTGAAACAGGAAGTTTGCGTCGACAAGCTTCAGGGACTGCTGTTCGTTGCAGCTGCATCAACGGGGCAGGCGTTCGACGAGATGAAAGCCGTCGACGCGTCTTTGAATGTCGCCGTCGCCCGAATTGACTCATTGCCGGAAACGGAAATTGTGCAGTCACTGGTCGCTGCCTGGTTGGTCTACCTGACAGACTCGAACAGCAGCGGTGCGGCGAAGCTGGAATCGGTTCCTGGACTGGCAGGTGTGCGTGCGACGAACGCCGCGTTTATGACGGAACTCGCAGCTATGAAGTCTGCATCGGCTGCAAAACAGATGGCGTCGGTTGCGTTGTTGAACGATGTTCAATGGCGTGAAGTCTGCCTGGAGCTATCGGCGCGAATTCTGACCAATCGGGGGATGATGGCAGACATTCAGCCGACCTTTGGCGAAGCCGCCGCGAATCCGACGCAACGCGTGATGGCGTTGTACGGCATGGTCCGCGGTGCCATCGATCAGATCGCTGCCAAATGAGGGTAGCTACAGCGTATTACGCTGAGTTGTGGCCGCGGGGCACACGTTTCGATCGAAGAAAGCCTGCTCCCGCGAGCGAGTGCCGTTCACGACAATAAGTAAACTGCTCTAGCTACGGCCGAATAAACAAAGGATACCTCGAACGGAGTCCGATGCGGTAACCGGGCAGCAGCTTTGATGTCAGCTTCTGCTGCTGCCGAAATCGGAAAGTTCTCTTGCTGTCACCAACCTGCAGGCTGGCGTTGCCCGAGCAGGAAAATTCCAGTGACAGCTCTTCGAATGG
>CALFOL010000028.1 GCA_937919915.1 uncultured Planctomycetaceae bacterium | reverse complement strand
GAGACTCCTATGAAGATTCTGCGAAAAATATCCTTCTGCATATTATCAGTGTTTTTGCTCACGTCCGGTTGCGCCGAACCGGAGTCCGAGGTGCCTCCGGTGCTGAGCATCCTTGAGGGAATCGAAGACCTCAACGAACAGCGGGAGGCACTGGAAATGCAAAAAATCCGGGATAAAACCGCGGCTGATCAAGCTGCCGGGGGAAATCCGGAGGAACCGGCAACGTCGGTGCCGCCCGACTTTCCGCTGGAAGGTAAGTACGTCGCGAAGTTCGAAACTGCGACAGGAGAGTTCATTGTGGAAGTCGACCGATCATGGGCTCCCGTTGGCGCTGATCGCTTCTACAAGCTTGTGAAGGACGGGTTCTATGATGAGGCGAGGTTCTTCCGCGTAGTTCCGGGATTCATGGTGCAATGGGGACTCGCCGCTGATCCAGCGATGACTGCCAAATGGAATCAGCAGATTCAGGATGACCAAGTGATCGAGAAGAACACTCAGGGCTTCATCACGTTTGCAAAGACGAACAATCCGAATTCCCGCACTGGACAGGTGTTTATCAACTACGGCGATAACAGAAATCTTGACAGCATGGGATTTGCCCCCTTCGGAAAGGTGACCAGTGGTATGGATGTGGTCACGAATATCAATTCTGAGTACGGCGAAGACCCCGATCAGGGTGAAATCACGGCGAAAGGAAACGCCTATTTAAATGAGAGTTTTCCCCGCCTGTCCTTCATCAAGACCGCGCGAATCATTTCTGACGACCTGGCACCGCCGACTGAGGCTGCAGCAACTTCCGAAGCAGAATAATCAGACCATGGCCGCAAGTTCCAATAACTCAGGAAGCGATCCGGACTTTAGTTTTCTGGGCGATCAATCGGTCCCCGATTTTTCGGACGTGCCGGACTTCGGCGACGCCCCGCCGGATCAGCCAGACTTTCCGGACTTTCCGGACTTTGGCGACGTCCGGAATGTTCCCGATTTTTCAGTCACCGATGATGATGGCCCTCCGCCGATGGCCGACGAGCCGCCGACGCCAGCAGTTCCGATCGCTGTCGAAAAACCAGCACCGCGAGCCACAAAGCGTCTCACGCCCAAAGCTCCGCCAGCCGCAACAGCGCCGGTAGAAACTCCTCAGGCCACAGAGGTTAAACGAAAACCACCCCAACCTGTGATATCTGCCGCTCCGACTGACAATGACGACGAAGAAGGCACGGACGCTGTGGATATTGCCGCGGTTGGTAAATCGAGTTCCGGTGCCTCCAGCACTGCGTTCGCGCTGGTGGCGGGATACGCGGCAGCAGTAACGCTGGCGGTTATTGGATTGCTGCTAACCGATCGGATCAGTCTGTCTGGTCGCAATATTCTGGAGAGTCTGCCCGACGTGGAGCCGCTGCGCAGTAACGAATTCCGCAAAGTGCCGGACGATGCTGAGCTGCCGGCTGGACATGCACTCAATCTTGGGGAATCTCGTCGATATGGGGATGTTGTGCTGACGCCATTTAAGATAACTCGCGAACAGATCAACTTTGTCAACATGATGAACGGCGCGGCGGCAGACGGCCAAACCAGCAAGCCCGTCTTAAAGCTCTGGTTCCGCATGACAAATGCATCCACAGAAATCGCGTTTCCACCATGGGACGTTGCGTTGATGACACACCGGAGTGAGAAAAACGAATCAGCCGTAGCGAACTCATGGTTGATGGTTACGGAATCCGGCACCGATACGGAAACGCAAGTCCTGAACTACTTTCACTCCCCCGACAGCAATCTGGATATGAAAGACCACCATAGCCGTGAGCTGCTGAATCCGGGTACTGAGCTCACGTCATACATTGCCAGCAGCGAATCGATCAGTCAGATCGCCCCGGAGAAGATCGAAGGCTATCGCTGGCGAATTCAGATTCGGAAGGGCGTGCATTTCGAATCCGGCCACGGTGTCACGACACTCGTGGACGTGAATTTCTCCCCCAGCGACATCGAAAGCTAGTGCTCTTGTGTTTGCCAGTGTCCCGGTCCGCCGGAAACACTGGCTCTGCCGGCAAAGCCAGTGGCACACGATCTATCCGTCGAATCAACGTGGCAAGGCAAGAGTTGCTGCTGCCGGATCGACAACTATTTCGCCTGAACGACAAGCATGATCATCGACGCTCATCAACACTTTTGGCAGCTGGACAAACCGTTTCAATACGGATGGCTGCACACTCCGGAACACGCAGCCATTTGCCGCAGCTATCTGCCTTCAGACCTGAAGACGCATCTGAACGCCTGTGGAATCAACAAATCGGTCTTTGTGCAGACGCAGCATGACGTCGCAGAAAATCGCTGGGTGCTGGAACTCGCCGAGCAAAACGACTTCATTGCAGGCGTGGTTGGGTGGGTTGATCTGGCTTCTGAAGAATGCGAATCGCAGCTGGCGGAATTCAAAGATCATCCGAAGTTTGTTGGCATCCGACACGTGGTGCAGGACGAACCGAACGAAGACTTTATCGTGCAGCCTCAGATACTGCGAGGGCTGAAGGTGTTGCAAAAGCACAAGGTGCCGTATGACCTGCTGTTCTATATCCAGCACTTAAAACACGCCGCGACTCTGGGTGCAGAGCTTCCGGAACTGCCGATGGTGATTGATCATCTTGCGAAGCCCAAAATTAGAGATCAGATTACCACTGGCTGGATCGACGACCTGAAAGCGGCCGCGAAGTTCCCCAACATCTTTTGCAAACTCAGCGGCATGGTGACCGAAGCCAACTGGGAGACATGGAAGCCCGCTGACTTGAAGCCCTACGTTGAAGCGGTCCTGGAAGCATTCGGTCCGGACCGCTGTATGTATGGCAGCGACTGGCCGGTTTGCGAACTCGCGGGAAGCTACGAACAGGTGTACAACGCCCTGGTGGAAGTACTCGGGCCAATCAGCGATTCCGAACGCACAGCGATCTTTGGCGGTACGGCTCAGAAATTCTATGGGCTGAAGTAACGCGGATTGCCGTAGCGAGAGTCGTCAACGGCTTTGGCTCACCGGACAGTCCCAATGGTAGCTGCCAATCTTAGATTGGTAAGCACCCGCTCACAAATAATCGCACATAATGAATGACCACCCCGTGCTTC
>CALFOL010000027.1 GCA_937919915.1 uncultured Planctomycetaceae bacterium | reverse complement strand
GTCGTAGTTCACATCGTGGCAGCAGGCGTTGTAACCAATTTCTCTCCAGGTGATGAGTTCATCCAGAAAACCTTCTGCCGCTGGCGACATATTCCACCATCCGTTACGACTTCCTTTGGTTTGCTTCACGTCCTGCAGGTCCGCAACCGTCCATTCTTCGCTGGCAACGACCTTTTCGAACACTTCATGCGCAGAAATGTGACCGAAATGCAGATAGGGCGACAGTCCGCTGCTGGGATCGTTGTCGGGTTGATTTCGATCGTCCGCATAGCGATGCATCAAGTCAGTCACGAATGTCGTCAGCCGCTTGCCAGCAGCGCGTGAGCCGCCGTTCAGAACAGCTGGGCCGATCGATTGATCGATGGGAAAGTCTGCCAGTACCAGAGGCGTCGCGGCCAATAAATTATCCGTCGCCATGGGCCAGCGAGCAACGATGGCCGGATCAATACAGTCAACCTTCTGCAGCTTGCTGTTCTTCAGAGGGTCCGCTGCGGGAAATTCGCTGAGGTGCGGTGTCAGTGACTTCTGTAGATGAATTCGAAAAGAAAAGGCCTTCGTGAAAACACGGTCCGTGTCTCGCATGGGATAGATGCCGTTGGAATCCACCGCTTCCATTTTGACGGTTAGCTTTGTCGCCACAGCCTGAACCATCTTTGGCAAGAAAAAGCATGGAAAGTCGTCGGTCACAACGACACAGGCTTTGCTCGCCAACGTCTGCAGTAACCCGCTGCCTGCTCCGTGCGACGGCTCAACATAAGACAGATAGCTGACACCTGCCTTTGCAGCTGCCGCTTTGTTGTCGGCCATTCCCTGCAACACAAAACGATGAAATCGAACGCTGGCCCATTCGTACCCACAACACAGAGCTTCGAAAATCAGCAGCGGCTTCTTAAGCTCGGCGGCCCATTCCACCGCCCGCTGCAGCGAGAAGTTATGCCGCAACCGGCGATTGGCAATCATCCAATACAGAACGTAGTCGCCTTCGCTGCTCAATGGAGCAGAGTTCGAACTCTGAATGCGGAGAGGAGGAACGATCATTCGCAAAAACGGTCACCTGGCAACGGAGAATACATAACTCTGTGCTTGTTCTAGTCTCCAACGACTTACTTGCAAGGCATCGAACTCAATCAGCACGGCGACGCAGTTTTTCACAGTGGGCAAATACAAGCACGACGCTCAAACGAGTGAATCAACAGAAACACGGCGAATTCACTCGCTTGCGCGGCGTGCTGGAAAAGAGCTCCAAGCTCACGTCCTGCAGCAATTTGACTGCAAACGGGCCGCAGCCAGATCACTGCGATGAAACTATGGTCGGCCGACCCACAGCAATCGCCCATCACGCAACATACTTATGCAGAACAACTTACACCACAACGGATATTCCTGGCACAACGTTCGCGTTAGTGACCTGAGCACAACATTCCTCATTCACTCGGGAGGGCTCAGGTCATGTCAGAAGCGCAGATCGAAACCACAGGTTCACCGCACCTGCCAACAGCGGGAACGGATCGCCAAATCGCCGATTCGGCGGAGCGAGTTTCCTTTCTTGAGACCTTCCTGAATAGTTTCTTTCAGGAAAAGAATATCAAGTGGATGCTGGTTGTCGGAGCGGCCATCGTCTTTGGCTCGTCACTGATGCTGGTGACGAAGCAATGGTCGCAGTGGTCAATCGACCAGCAATTCCTGTCCATTCTGGGTTACACGGCAGCGATCTTTGCCGCCGCGGAAGTCAGTCGCAAACGACTGGGATTAACGTCCACTTACAAGGTGCTGCATTCTCTGACCCTGTTGTTGCTGCCCATCTGCTTTCTGGCGTTGCAACAACTGACTGCAGGCAGCGCTACTCAGGCGTGGGACCTGGTGAAGTTTTGCAGCCTGCTGCTTCCAGCGACTGCATTCTTATGGTTCGCCAGCAGTCGTATCCTGGATCATCTGCTGCGAGGTCGACAGACAACGTTTCTGATCAGCTATTGCCTGCTGTGCCTGGCAGGGGCTTTGCCGGTGTTTTTTCTGCCGGTCGCAGAAGCATCTGCTACTGCCGCTGAGATTGCCGAAGTCAACGCGGCCGCAAGAAGCGTGGCCGTGCAGGCGTTTGCGTTTCTAGCCATCTGCTGGGCCGTCTTCACCGCGGGTGTCATGAAAGTGAACCGACACATGTTCTGGCTGGCGGAAGAACATCAGCTGCCGCGCATCTTTGGTTTCCTGCCGATCGCGATGCTGGGCCTGCAGTTTGTTGTCCTGGCTGGAACAAAAGCCATCACGGCGATTAACGCTGAATGGATCGGATTCGGCTGCGTGATGGTGTCGGCGACGATTCTGATGACGACGCGAACCATCGCCGACGTCTTCCGACAGCGAACGGGCAATTTGGTACGTCCGCTGCCATGGAATATCGTCGTCCCACTGTTTGCGGGACTGGTTCTGGCGGCACTGGGACTGACTCTGTCCTTCAATGGCTTTCATTATGGCGGCACAACGACTTATGTTGTCATTCCGACGGCCCTGGTCGCCGCAGTGCTGATGGGAATGGCGGCTCGTGACACACGACATTCTGGTTTCGTGTGGGCGGGCATGATCTGTGCCGCGATCGCTTATCAGTGCTGCCCAACGCTGTTCGCGGACATTGTACAGTCGCTGAAAGATTCGACTGCTGCTGCGATCAACCAGAAGCGTGTGCCGTTTTCTATGTACGGGATCACGTATCTACCGCTGCTGGCGTCATTCTCACTTGCAAGTCGATGGTTTGCGAAACGGGGCGAGGTCGAATTCAGCAAGCCGCTGAAGCACTTCGTCACGATGGTGGGACTGTCTCTATTCTGTATCGCAGTCACTGACTGGACGTCGCTGCTGTTTGTTTCGCTGGTAAACGCCGTGGCCTTTATTGCGTTCGCTGTCATATTTCAGGACCGCCGATATGTGTTCCCGGCGCTCATTGGAATCGTTTCGGCAACCACGGCGGCAATTCCTACCTTCAACAGCATCCAGGGCGTTGACGCCCAACAGGCGACCGCTGCTCTGGCCTGGGTCCCAACTCTGCTGGCGGGACTCGCTGCGTTGCTGACGGCGACTCCTCTTCCCGATCGAATTCTAAACACAATCCCGATCAGCAAAGGCAGTCTTGTACGTCACCGTGATCCGGAGACGAATTCGCTCACGCAGCGATCCTTGCTGCTACAAATGGCTGATGGCAGCGACCGTCGCCTGAGTCAACTGGTCGGCTGCGTGCTGGCCTGCATGACTGCAGTGCATTGGATTGGACATTCCGTCCTGCAGGAGTTCGCTCTCAACGAAGCAACGCTGTGGCAGTACGTGTTTCTGATGGCCGCCTTCGTGTTGTACACGCTGCGAAACCCTCGCTACCTGTCCGGACTTTGCTTTTGGGGTATGGCAGGCTTTGCGGCTGTGCGATGGGGTGTGGGGCAGGGATTTTCTGCAGCCAACATTTCCGAAACAGCTTCATTTGTCACAGCCGCGGCATCGATACTGGGATACCTGCTGCTGAAATGGAACGGACAGATTTCTCGCTCGAAGTCACTTACGAATCTGCGGCGACAGCTGGGATTCGATACCCGCAACGTCTCAATCGTGGATTCAACTGAACCGGCTACCGGCGGCTGGATGCGACAGGTACAAGCCTTTGTTGTGCCACTTTGTGATCTGAGTCTTGCGACTCTGTCGTGTCTGGCCGTCGTTTTTCATCTCCCGCTGATCGTACAGGCTCACTGGCCGCTGATCAGCAGCAATAGTTCCGCGATGGTTTCCCCGCTGTTCGGTCTGCCGACAGCCGTGACCGTCAGCTGGTTGGTTGCAGCGGCATTCGTCTTTCGCAGTCGAACGGCTGGCATCGCCGCCACAATCGCGTTACCACTGTGGATCACAGCAACGGCAACCGCGTCCGGACTGCCACTGACTGCGGCATGGTGTCCAGTCATCTGGGCGACCGTCGAAGGCGCCATCTTTGTTGTCTGCTCACGCTGGAAGAATCAAGAGTCCGATCAAACGTTGCCTGAATCCATCGCGATGATCAGTGAAGCCTGGTTGCAGGTCCTGTTGATATTCACCTGCCTGTCGTTTGCATGGCCGCTGCGAATCGTCGGTCTGTTGTGCCTTGCCGCCTTTGTCTTCGTCGATCGTGAACAGCTGAACAAGTCACGCATCGGCTACCTGGCGATCATCGCCAACGTTCACTTGCTGCTGCTTGCGGCTTGCGTCGGCGGCTGCAGCGGAGCGATCGTGAACTTCCTGATACGAGACAGCGCCGCGGCAATCCCGTTTGTCTTCCTGACAGCTGCGATCAGCGTCGCCGTCTTTGATCGTGCTCACAAAACACTAGATCCCGTGTTGGCGCAGACCTGGACCGCACTGTTGCGATCGGGCATGGTCATTCTGGCAATAATGTCACTGACCGGCCCCGTGCTTTCGATGGGACTCATCGCGATCATGACAGCAGGATTTGTGATTGCCGCCGCCACCGAAGCTGCTCAGGCAGTACGACGTCAGTGGGAATCTTATATCTGGTCAGCGTGCGGTGTGCTGGGCATGATGACACTGTTTCTGTTTGCTCACGACGTTATCACGTTTGGGGCAGGGATGAGCCAGTTCGTTCTGTTGGGCATTTCCATCACCGGCCTTTCCCTGGCCCACCTGTCTCAACAACGCGAGGACCTGGCAATCATTCGTCGGCCGATTCACATGATCGGAGAAACGTTGCCGACGCTGGTGGCGATAATGGCCGTCTTTCGTGAGTTTTCAGGGATGCTGAAATCGGATTCCGCCCTGAACGCTCTGGCATTGATGATCTCTGCGGCGATCTACTTCCAGCAGGCCATGGTGACTCGCAAACGAGGCTACGCAATGATGGCTGCGATCATCATGAACACAGGCCTGATGTTGCTGTGGAGTTCGCTGAAGTTGACTGCTCCGGAATTCTACCTGGTCCCTGTCGGGCTTTCGATTCTGGCCTTTGTCGAACTTCTCAAGAAAGAACTGCCGAAAGCATCGCACGATCCGCTGCGTTACATCGGAGCACTCACAATCCTGGTATCGCCGCTGTTTGAAGTCATCGACGGCAACTGGGCTCATATCTTCACACTAATGATCCTGAGCGTGATCGTGATCCTTGCAGCGATCGGATTACGAATCCGAGTTCTCGTGTACGCCGGCTCTGCGTTTCTACTGGCAGACCTCGTCGCGATGATCGTACACACCACGATGGCTCATCCCGCACTGCTGTGGATCGGCGGCGTTGGACTCGGCGTCGGAGTCATCGCTCTGGCGGCCTTCTGCGAAAACCATCGCGAAAAACTGCTCGCCCGCATTCGCTTTGTGAGCGCCGAACTAGCCACATGGAACTAATGCCGGACGGACGGCAGCCGATGCGAGCTAACGCTCGGAAACGCTCCGTTGTCGCTCTGAATCGACCCGAAAACTGAAAACCGAAAACCACCCCTTCTTTTTTAAAGGAATACGACCATGAAATGGCTCACCAACTTTAGTCTCGTTATGCGATCCAGTGTCTCAGCTCTCAGAGAAAAGATTGAAGACCCGGAACGCATGCTGCACCAACTAATCATCGACATGGCCGAAGAACTCGATCGAGTCCGCGCCAGCGTTGCAGAAGCGGTCGCCGACGAAATCCAAATGCGGAAACGCACTGAATGCGAACGAGCGGAAGCTGACAAATGGTTGGAACGAGCGAGCACCGCCATGAAACGCGGCGACGAATCGACTGCGAAATCGGCGCTCAACCAGAAAATGGCCGCCGCGGAACGAGCCGATCGTTACAGTGCCGAACACGCGAAACAGAAAGCGGAAGTCGAGAAGCTGCAACATTCGGTCCGCGACCTGGAAGACAAAATCCGTCAGGCAAAGCAAAAGAAAACGCTGCTGACCGCTCGAATGGCGCGCGCGTCATCGGCGCAAAAGATCAATGCAGCGATGGAACGATCGCACAGCCAATCTGCGTTCGCACAGTTCAATCGGCTCGAAGAAAAAGTCGACCGCGAAGAAGCGCTGACCGAAGCCTGGGACCGTATGGACGGCAGGGACCCGGATGCAGACGAATTGGCTCGTCAGTTTGAACGACAGGAGCGAGAAGACCTGGTCACTGCCGAACTGGAAGCCTTGAAAGCACAGGTCGATGGCTAAAGCAGTTTACTTATTGTTGAGAACGGTCTCGCTCGCGGGAGCAGGCTTTCTTCAATCGAAATGCGGTCCCTGCGGCCACAAATCAGCGAAATACGCTGTGGTAGCGAGGTAGTTCCGTCAGATGATCAAAACGAATCCATTCAGCATCGTCGTCCCGCCAGGCCATTTTGGCGGGCGGCGGTTGCGGACGGATCGTTCATCAGAGCGTCGGGCAATTGCGAGTTTCCTGTTTTTCGGGCGATCGGCGTGTTGCTCATCGTCAAAGCGTTTCTCTTTCACATTCCACCAACGGAATCTGGCAAAGTTCTGATGTTACTCTACACCATCGCATTGGCGATCGGCTGCTGGGCTGCGATATTTATCGCCTACCGCCGTTCAAGATGGCAGGTTGCTTCAGCATCGGCTCTTCTGTTTGGGCTGTCGTACATCAGCTGTTATGCCAGGCACGGTCTGTGGGCCATGTGATGAACAAAATGAATTCTTGAACGCCAGGGAAATAGACCCACCGTGCATCCAATGTCCACATTCCTGAAAACCGTGAAAGAACTTGCCCGATCCTGGTACGCGGTGGACCGGATTCGAATTCCACCTGCTACCGGCCGCCTGCTTCAACTGAACGTCGGTAATTCGATCTTGATCAGAAACGAACTCTACACCGTGCAGGAACGCAAAATAAGCGACGACGACGGCCGCGGACAGGTGGCGTTCCGATTAGGATATTCGGAAGGCGAAGCAATACTGACTGTCTGGTTTAATGAAGACAATGGAGGGGAGGGGCGACTGACAATCAATGGCGAATCGTCGATCGTGTACGACTGCGATGTCGTCGTTCGGCAGTTGCCCGGCTCGATGTCGTTTTGCGACGTTCGCTGTCCGGAATCGAATTAGATATCCTTAGATCAGTCTTCGCCGCCTTAACCCTGACCGCAACTCCATGCTGCCTCAAATTGAACTTTTCTGCGTAGGCTTCGCCGCTGTGGTCGACACAGTGTTGCTGCTGGTCGTGCTGGAACGAGTCAACCGGCCGCTGACGGCCATATGGCTTAAGTGGTCATTGACAGGAGCCACGCTGTGGCATGTAGGCAGCTTTCTGCATACACTTCTTCGCGAAACAGAAGGTGCGACCGCCGCGTGGCTGGATGCTATGTGCATGGTGCCGATGGCCTGTGGATTGTTGCTGCTGAGTTGCGGGATCCTGCATGCCGGCCTCCGCATCAGCAAATCAGGAATCAGCCAAAGTGGAGCACTGACGCATCCTCAGCGTGATCTCCGCTACGGCGCCGTGTATGTCCCATTGTTGTTTATGGCTGCCGTGGCGGTAACGATCGTGCGTTCCGGCAGTCGTGACTTCATCCAGGCGACTCAGGCATTTCATTTACCGTATCTGTTTTGGCTCACGTTCGCCAACCTGACATCGGCCGGACTGCTCATCCACAGCCGGAACCGATTTATTGAACACACCCGACCGGTGCGACGATTCCTGCTGAGATTCGCACTGGGCGTCATCGGCGTCACCGTGCTGGCGAACTACTACGTTCTGTCGACGCACACATTGCGATCCGAACCGATCCTGCGATTGCTGACAAACCTCTCGCCGATTGTACCCACGCTGACTTTCGCGTACTACATCTTTCGCCGCCGACTGCTGCCGATGGTATTCGAACGAACGCTGGTTTACGGAGCCATCCTGCTGGCCGTATTCTATCTGCATCGGCTCACGCTGTCGCCACTGATGAGCAAATACAGTCAGCAGTTCGAATTCGATTTTGTCGTCGTCGAAGGACTGTTGCTGGTTGCCCTGGTACTGGCATATCAGCCGCTGCGTGATCGATTTCGCGAGGGTCTGCGTTACCTGATCGGCGGCGACGTGACTCAGATTCGCGATGCAACGCGATTGCTGTCTGTCGAACTTTCGCGCCGCAGCGGTGACGATATCACCGATATTTCGAATTGGTTCACAGACGGCATCGTGCGAGCCATGTCGTTGCGATACTGCGTGTTGGCCGTCGGGGATCAGCACAACGTACGCAGACCGGAAGCGCAATCGGCAGAAACGTTGTCCGAACGATTGACACCCGCTGCGATTAGGGAATCAATCACGCAACTGTCGGTCGACAAAACAGATCGGTGGATCGATCGTTCACGCTGCAA
>CALFOL010000026.1 GCA_937919915.1 uncultured Planctomycetaceae bacterium | reverse complement strand
TTGAAACGGGTAACGGCCGCCAGCACCTGACTCCTCGAGGCTACTAAATGCCGGATTGTCCAGCAGTCGATAATTCTGGTGCAGATGATGCAAAAAAACGCCGCGTAACTTACGCGGCGTTTTTCTTTGGTTGGCCTAACTAACGAATTAACTCACACGGAACTGCAGGAAGTTGCCGATCGATTCCTGCTGAGGATGCTGCAGGAACACGTTCGTCCGGGCAGTCACAACGATTTCCTGCAGATACCGACACGCGGCGCCAGCAAGTGACTTTCCCGAGCCCCTCACAATTCACTCGCTGGCGCTTTGTTCTGGTGAACTTCGCAGCAGAAAAACAACGTGGGCCTCACGAATCTCCTGTGTTCGATGTTCGTTCCCGCTGCCTGACGCTACCATTAAAACACACGTTTCTTTTCATGCCGTCTGGAAAACCACGCCATGCCCTCACTTAACCGTCGCACCGCATTGCAGACCACCGCTGCCGCCATTGCCGCTGCAGCCCTGAGCCCTTTGTCAGGGTTTGCTGAGCCTGCCACAATACCTGCCAGCCCACGAACTCGGTTTGGTGTGTCATCGTATTCGTTCTGGCAGTTTAAGAACGAGGATCTGCGTCCGATTGAAACCTGCATCGACCTTGCAGCAGAATGGGGCTTTGACGGCGTTGAGATTCTGGAGATGCAGATGACCAACACAGACAACGCGACTCTGCAGAAACTGAAACAGCGGGCGTTCGTCAACGGCCTGGACCTATGCGGCTTCTCGACACATCAGGGCTGGGTCAGCCCGGATGCCGAGAAACGCAAAGAGAACACAGAAAAGACAATTCGCAGCATCGAACTGGCATACAAACTGGGCATTCCCACGATGCGAGTCAACACTGGACGCTGGGGCACCAGCGGAAGCTTCGATGAGTTGATGGCAAATCGTGGTATCGAACCGACTCTACAGGGTTACACTGAGCAAGACGGGTTTCAGTGGGTGATCGACGGACTGGCAAAATGCCTGCCCACCGCAGAAAAGTGCGGCGTCACTTTGGGACTCGAAAACCACTGGGGCCTGGGACGCACAGCAGAAGGCGTCATGCGAATCGTGAAGGCAATTGATTCGCCGTGGTTGAAGACGACACTGGACACGGGCAACTTTCTGGAAGATCCCTATGATCGTCTGGAAGTCATCGCCGATGACGCCGTGCTTGTGCAGGCCAAAACCTATTACGGTGGTGGCATGTGGTATACACTGGATCTCGACTACCAACGCATCGCAAAGCTATTACGGGCACACAAATACAAAGGTTACGTTTCGCTGGAATTCGAAGGAAAAGAAGATCCCCGAACGGCGATCCCCAAAAGCCTGAAGATGCTGCAACAGGCCTTCGATCAGTAGACGGCCTTTCCACCCCGGGCGGACCGAACCAATCAAGAAAGGTACCGCCCAACGATTCCTAATGTCTCTCCCAGGTGACAAGTCCGCGGCGTGGTGGGCGGACGTTAACATCCATGAAAGAAACAACATGGACGCAAGAATCACAAGTCAGGGAAAAGCGAATCGTCTGACTATCCGTTTTCGTTGATATCGTGGCAAAAAAACATCCCAACCGGAACGCGCTATCGAGGGTTGGCCGTGACCTCCCTCACGACGTTTCAGTGAACGTTTCGAAATACCGCTTCGAAGCAAGCTTCTTATAGTCGGCGCAACACGCGATACCGGGCTCGCGGCTAACGATTACCCACCCGGGAGTCACACCCGCTCGATAACAAAACAGATCCGATTTACTCAGTAAAAGACGATGTTGTGCGACGATGTTGTGCGAGGATGTTAGGTGGCCGTAGTTGGAATGTGGTATTTAACCCAAACGGGAAGCAATAAACGTGCAACCACTGGATTTCCAATATCGGCCTGAAGAAACGGAAGAACAAACATCACGCGTTTTTCACAGACATCATGAAAGTCAGACCACGGAATGAACAGTGGCGGGTGCCCTGTGCGAAACGGCAGCATGACCGCGAGCCGGAGTCCCGAATCGCTAACGGTAAGAGTCAGGCACGATCCGTAGTTGACCATGCCAACCTTTCCGGAACGCATGTAAAAGGCTGTGCCTTCTTTCGCGGCATTGGCTGGGTAACGTTCCGCGAGATTGGACCAAACACCAAGATGAGCCAGGACCCACAGCACGCCGCACCACATGAACGGGAATGCGATCAGGGCAGCAAAGAGTATGAGCTTCTCCACTCCTTGGGGCGCCTAACAGAAAGTGTTTATGACACCGCCCCACAACGAAACGGTTGATTTCGAAATCCAGGAAATTGCACCAACGAAAGCCCGCGTTGTGAAAGAGGGAAGTCGTGAGCGAAGCCCTGCGCCCTTTACCAATGCATGCTAAAAGCTCGGCAGCATGTTGGCGTCAAACAATTGCTTGCGCTGATTCAGCCCATCCAGCAGGTCGTTGCCTGATGACCCCTTCTTAGTGCTCGGTGGCTTCGGCATATCTGCCGCCATTTGCGAAGAACTGGAAGGCAACTGATACTGTTGCTGAGTGTTCGGCGGAAGATTCTCTGCCTGTTTCAACACGGGTTCAGACGAATCATTGCCACCCGGCAACACGATGCAAATCAGCAGGCCAAGTGCGCAGATCACAGCGGTCGTCGTACCGACTTTCCAGCGCCAGGCTTTGGCGGCTGATGCCATGCTGACGCTGCATTCAGCCATCACACGTCCTTTAAATCCGGCGGACAGCTCGTGTACAGGAGCGCAGTCGCGGATCAGTTGGTGTTCCGGAAGAAGTGGTTCCGTGATTCTGTGTTTTTGGCTTTTAGTCATGAGTTCACTGGCGGGAGGTCAGAGCCTGATACTGGTGTGCATACTGGCGGTGAGTTGGTTCGACGCTCCGTCGTCTATTTCCTGTTTGGTCTTTTATGCTGATTATTGCGTCACGCGTCGCGGTGTCGCGACTTGTTTGACAGTTTCCTTTTCGGGAACCTGTTGTTCCTGAATCAATGATTCCAGGCTGCGTTGTAGTTTTTCCATCGCGTATCGATATCGACTGGCGACGGTGTTCTGGGATTTTCCGAGCACTTCGGCAATCTCGATAAATGTGAGATCTTCCCAGTGCTTCAGTATGACAACTTCGTATTGGGCCTTCGGAAGAGTTCTCAAAACCCGTTGTACTTGATCTGCTGTCTCTTCTCGCTGAATCAAAAATTCAGCCGTATCGTGGCCACATTGAGTATCCATGTCGCCAAGACTTTTGGTGCGGCGCTTCTGAATGATCCTCAACGTTTCGTTTCTGACGGCTCGGATTAAATACGGCCAGGGCGAATCGGCCTGTTCCAGCAGTCGTGGTTTGGCCGCAATTCTGGAAAAAGCGCCCTGAACGGCATCTTCCGCATCGGCCTGATTTCCAGCCACCCCCGTCGCCAGGCGAACCAATCGCATGGCGGTGAGGTCAAAAAGGTCGCCTAGCGCACGCTGTGTGTCTTTCGTTAAACGACCGACACACTGGCGGAACTGCTGGTGAAATTCTGTTGTGGTTGATGTAGACACGGCACTCCTTCGGAGTCCGGGAATGGAAATCTTTGTCTGAAAGAAATGGAAAAAAGTCTGAGACTCTGTGTTTTTCCCTGCCAAGCTTAGCAAAATACCGCAGCGAAGGGTGCCGACAGTTAACGCAGTGTACGATTTTCCGTACCCTCAAAGCTACTCAGAAGTATTCCCGGAACGCGGCTGGATCGTGAAACCCCCGCCTTTAGCAGCAGGATCGCGGAAACCAGCCTCACTAACGAATTTCAGGACAGATGTTCCGTCCTGATTTGCGAGTTTTGACCTTTTACCGATCAGGAATTGTCGTGTTTGACACCGTTGCTGTTGTGGGCGCTACTGGCGCCGTAGGGACCATCATTCTGGAATTGCTGGAAAAGCGAAACTTCCCGGCAAAGAAGTTCCGCCTGTTGGCGTCCGCTCGCAGCGCCGGAAAACAGATTCAGTTGCTAGGTCAGACGATCACTATTGAAGAACTCACCCACGACTGCTTCCAGGGCATCGATCTGTTGATCGCCAGCACTCCGGACGAAACGGCGGCCGAGTATCTGCCGTCTGCTGTCGAAGCTGGCGTCAAAGTGATTGACGAATCCGGCTACTGGCGCATGGATCCCGATGTGGCGCTGGTGGTTCCGGAAATCAATCCGGAAGCCGCGTTGAACGCCAAAGGAATCATCGCCAGTCCGAATTGTTCGACCACGCAAATGGTTCTGGCCATGAAGCCGCTGTACGACGCGTCGAAGATTACACGCGTGATCGTCAGCACATACCAGGCAACCAGTGGAGCCGGCTTGCAGGGCAATGTGGATCTGACAGAAGGCACCAAGGCAGCTTTGAATGGAACGGAATACAAATATAAGGCATTCGTACATCCGATCGCATTCAATGCGATTCCGCAGATTGGCAGTCACAAGTACGAAGGGTATACCAGCGAAGAAATGAAGATGGTTTACGAGACTCGCAAGATTCTCGGCGACGAATCGATCCTGGTGTGCCCGACCTGTGTCCGGATTCCGGTCTCGAATTGTCACAGCGAGAGCATCCTGGTCGAAACCGAGCGACCGATCAGTGTTGCCGAAGCCAAAGAACTGTTCGCGAAGACGCCGGGAATTACGGTTGTTGATGATCTGTCGACCAGCACCTATCCGATGCCGTCAACCTGCACCGGCAGCGACGACGTGTTCATTGGACGCATTCGCAAAGACCTGTCGAATCCGAACGGACTGGCGTTCTGGTGTGTGTCTGACAACCTGCGCAAAGGCGCTGCGACCAACGCTGTGCAAATCGCGGAACTGTTGTCGAAGCACTCTGATTAGGTCGTCGGGAGAATTCGCCGGGTGAAAGCCTGCTTCGTTTTTCTACGGGCCGCTGGCCACAACGGTTCAGCTTCGCAACAATTCGTGCTGACAGTCTTCACGAACCTAAGTTGCCGATGAGCCAAGCCCGATGAGAACGACGACGCTGACCACTTTCCTGATGTTGATCCTGAGTCTGAGCGCCGTTGCTGGCGGAGTTGCGACAGTCACTGGCAACGGAAGCGATGGCTACTCTGGTGACAACGGCATTGCCACGTCCGCCGCGGTTTCGCAGCCCTTTGGTATCGCAATCGGCCCCGGCAAAGCGTTGTATGTTTGTGAAGTTGGGTCGCACGTCATTCGGCGCGTTGATGCGGCCACCGGCATCATCACCACAGTGGCTGGCAATGGAACGAAAGGCTATTCCGGCAACGGCGGTCCTGCAATTCAGGCGAAGCTGAACGAACCATACGAAGTGCGTTTCGACGAAGACGGCAATATGTTCTTTGTGGAAATGCAGAATCACGTGGTCCGTCGAGTTGATGCGAAGAGTGGCACGATCACGCTGGTTGCAGGTTCGGGAGCACAGGGGTTTTCTGGTGACGGCGGGCCGGCTTCTGCAGCGAAACTCGCGCGGCCGCATTCCATCGCTCTGGATAACAGTGGTCAGCTGTACATCTGCGATATCGGCAATCACCGCGTTCGACGAGTCGACCTGCACAGCGGCGTGATTTCAACATTCAGCGGCACCGGCGAGAAGAAAGTCACACCGGATGGAGCACCGATCACGGGGACTCCGCTGAACGGACCACGTGCGCTGGATTTCGATGGCCAGCACAGTTTGATTCTGGCGTTGCGGGAAGGCAATGCGATCTACCGCATGAATCTACAGACAATGACGCTGCAGCACCTTGCCGGAACAGGAAAGAATGGGTATTCCGGTGATGGGGGCCCCGCCAAACAGGCGGCGCTGTCCGGACCGAAAGGCGTCGCTCTGGCGGCCAACGGCGATATCTATTTTGCAGACACTGAAAGCCACACAATACGAGTCATTCGGGCTGCTTCCGGTACCGTCGAAACGGTCATCGGCAATGGCAGGAAGGGCGATGGCCCCGACGGCGATCCGAAAAACTGCGAGATGGATCGGCCGCATGGTGTGTTCGTGGGCGCGGATGGTCGAGTCTACGTGGGCGACAGCAACAACCATCGCGTTCGTATGTTGCAGCCGTAATGGGTCGTCCACTCCAATGCTCTAAACACAGACACAGGCATCCTCTTAACGAAACTCTATGACCAACCAATCAGACGCATCCGCTGACTTCGGCAAGCCTCCGGAATTCGCGACCCTGCTGCCCGAGTTTCAGCGACTCTGCGAAGTCATCGCGAAACTGCGTTCACCAGAGGGATGCCCATGGGATCGGCAGCAGACACTGGCTTCGATCAAGCCCTACACGCTGGAAGAAACTTATGAACTGCTGGAGGCGATCGATGCTGATGACAACGCCGCGATTCAGGAAGAGCTCGGTGACGTGTTGCTGCAGGTGATTCTGGATTCCCAGATCGCCGCCGACGAACTGCGTTTTGGGCTGACGGATGTTGTAAAACAAATCGCCGACAAAATGGTGCGACGACATCCACACGTGTTCGGTGACGAACAGGCGTCGACCACAGACGAAGTGAAGCAGCATTGGAACGCCGCAAAGAACACAGAGAAGAGCGAGCGGAAATCTAAACTCGAAGGTATCCCTGCAGAGCTTCCTCAGCTGGCAAAAGCCTATCGCATCGCCGCTCGAGCAGCATCGGTGGGCTACGATTTTCCTGACCGACGGATGCTGTTCGACAAATTGTCTGAGGAACTTCAGGAGCTGGCCGAAGAACTATTCGAAGACGGCCGGATCCCCCAGGTGCCCGCTTCGATTGATCCGCAGCCGATTCCCGACGAACATGTGACTGATCCTTCCCGAAAACAGCGAATCGAAAGTGAACTCGGTGATGTGTTGTTTGTCGTTGCCAACATCGCGCGCCGCTGGGGCATTAATCCTGAAGAAGCCCTGCGCGGCAGCAATGCAAAATTCAGCCGTCGCTTTCAAGCCATCGAAGCAGCAATGAAGGAACAGGGCGTCACGATGGAAGACGCCGGACTCGCAGAAATGGAAGACGCTTACCAACGTGCCAAAGCTAAGGAGTAACTCATGAAGAATCAGATTTCTCGTCGAAACTTCGTCGCCGCAACCGCAGCCTTCGCGGCCAGCGGAATCAGTTCGAGCAGAAATATTGCACTGGCGGCTCAGCCCGACACAAAGTGGCATGACGTCCGCGAATGGGGTGTCGAAGGTCGCGGTTTCAGCGACACGGAAAAGTACTTCGATCGACTGCCGAAACAAGCCAAAGGGGTTGTTCGCGATGCCGTGTGGAGCTTGAGTCGCCATTCGTCGGGGATGATGGTCCGTTTCCGCACAGAGGCGACGACGATTCATACCGACCATGGTGTCACTTCAAAGAATCTCGCGATGGCTCACATGCCCGCGACCGGTGTCAGCGGACTGGACCTGTATGCAAAAGATGAAGACGGAAAGTGGAAATGGGTCGCGGTGACTCGGCCATCAAGTCAGCAGATGAATGTCGTCATTGCGAAGAACCTGCGTCCAGGAACGCGCGACTATGCCATCTATCTGCCGCTGTATAACGGAACGGAATCTTTGAAGATTGGTGTGCCCGCGGGGAATATGTTCGAGCCAATTGCTCCGCGAAAAGAGAAACCGATTGTGTTCTATGGAACGTCCATCACACATGGCGCATGTGCATCGCGCCCCGGAATGCCACATCCATCGATTCTCGGTCGACGGCTTGATCGCCCTGTCATCAACCTTGGATTTTCGGGCAACGGTAAACTGGAAAAGGAAGTCGGGCAGTTTCTGGTGCAGCTTGATCCGGTCGCCTATGTACTGGATTGCCTGCCGAACATGGATTCCGGAGAAGTCGCGGAACGCACGATACCGATGGTGCAACAGCTGCGAGCAGCGCATCCGCAGGTGCCAATCGTGTTGGTCGAAGATCGCACCTATGCTGATTCGTGGATCGTATCCGCGCGACAATATCGCAATGACTCGAGCCGTGCGGCGTTCAAAGCTGCGTATCAGAAAATGCTGGACGACGGCGTTCAGAACCTGTTCTATGTCGACGGAGAATCGCTGTTATCTGACGACCGCGAAGGGACCACAGATGGGTCGCACCCGTCAGACCTGGGATTCTTCCAACAGGCCAATGCGATCGAACCCGTTCTGCGAAAAGCAATCCAGGGGGCTGGATAGGGAGGGCCGCTCACTGAGAGATTTCCTGACTCAGAACCGCTAACAAAACCGCAAGCGTCCCTTTGGATTGCGACGACAGCAGCCGATCTGCTGCGTCATCGATCCTCGACGACCATGTCGCCTCGTCACTCTTCCTTGCATCTCGACCACTGTCGGCACAACGCGGCCTCGGAGG
>CALFOL010000025.1 GCA_937919915.1 uncultured Planctomycetaceae bacterium | reverse complement strand
CCCATTCCACTGCATATCAACGTCCGGCCCCACCAGCCGCAACCACACTTCGTGGACCAGCACCGTCGCCTGAATCGTCTGCCCAGGTTGCTCATTAGCCAGCTTGTCTGCCGCCAGCTTCCGCAACTCCTGATACACCAGCGGCAGCAATGCGTCAGCCGCCTGGGGATCGTCGTCAATCGACGCCAGGATTCTTGTGACTTCGCTCATGCACGCATTGTAGCGACAGAATGCCAATTCATCCGGTCACCGTTCTCACCATCAGACACGAGCGACGTTATTAAGCTCAAGAGGCCGCACTATGGCGATTTTCGCAGCTACGACACCTGAAAAGACAAACCGTTCCGGAGACACGCTTGTTCATTACCAATGCTCGCCACGGCGTGATATTCTGTGCCGGTCGCGTCCACGACAATTCCCATCGCATTTTCCCCTGAAAAGTGAACTCATGGCCAAAGATCATTCCGGCAGATTTCTCGGTATCGTTAATCAGGCGCGTCAGCAAATTACGGAATGCAGTGTGCAGGACGCAGCAAATCGTCAGACCGCCGGAGATACGTTTCACCTGGTGGATGTGCGGGAAGAAAGCGAGTTCGCGGCTAGTCATGTGCCGGACGCGATTCATCTGGGGAAAGGTGTCATCGAACGCGACATCGAAAAGACGATCCCCGATCTCGCAGCGCCGATTGTGTTGTACTGCGGTGGAGGCTACCGTTCGGCATTAGCGGCGGTGAATCTGCAGTTGATGGGGTACACCAACGTGATTTCGATGGATGGTGGCTTTACCGGCTGGAAAAACGCGAACCTGCCGACAACCTGATGAGTCGGCTGGTTTTAGTTGGCAGTTTTCGGTTTCCACGCGACCCCGTGCTTCAATCAGTAAGAAAGCAACCGGCATGAGCCAAACGTACGAATCATTTGTTGTTGAATTTCCAGGCGAAGACGCTTCCAACCAGATTCGTCGTGTGATCGGGACGTCAGAACCACATTCTCTGCGAACGTTCACACCCAGCCAGGCAGTTTTGTCTAAGTCGGCTGGCGTCTTTCACTGGACACCGGAAGGTCGGCGTCTTTACGACTATTCTTCCGGAGTGCTGGTCGCCAACCTGGGGCACAATCCCATCAGCTGGCAAAAGCGATTTCAACATTATCTGGGTTGGTCCGCGGACCAACTGAATAGTGATAACGAATTCTTCCAGGCGGTTTCGCTGACCGCTTACAACGCCATTACAGAACTCGAGGCAGAAGCGTCACGCCGTTTGCTGGCCAACCTGCAGTCGTTTCCTGGTGGCAATCGACTGGAAACGGTGATGTGGGCGGCATCCGGGTCGGAAGGTGTGCAGAAAGCGTTATGGGCGTGCATGCGGCGAGATCCCGCGCGGCCAGGTGTGCTGGCGACTCGCTATGGGTTTCACGGTAAGAAGGGACTGTCCGGCGCTGTCACGGGCTCAGAAGAGGATTCCGAACGAGATCCTCGCGTTAAGTTCATCAGCTTTCCGCGAGAAGAATGTTCTGACATCGATCATCCCGAAAAGACGTTCGATCCCGCGGTGTATCGTGCAGAACTGGAGGCGGTGTACGCGAACGCTGAACATCCGATTGGTACCCTGATTACCGAACCGTACCTGGGCGGCGGAGGAAGCTTTCATCCACCGCCGGAGTATCTACAGCTGCTGCAGGCGTTTTGCCGCGAACATGACATCCTGTTTATTCTGGATGAGGTGCAGGCGAATTTCGGCCGCACGGGATGCATGTACGCATTCGAAACGTACGGAATTGAGCCGGATTTTGTGTGCCTGGGCAAAGGGCTTGGAAACGGAGTCCCTGTTAGTGCCGCGGTTGGGCGACGCGACGTTTGTGAACAAATGGCTTACGGCGAAACATCCGACACCTGGAGTGCCAACCCGATTTCGTGCGCTGCCGTACTGGCGACATTGGACGAATTCGAAAGCAGGGATGTGATTGGCCGCACTCGACAGCTATCGAAGATCCTTGCTGATGGTTTGCGGGAACTAAAGCAAACGGGCGTCATCTGCAAAGTTCGTGGTGAAGGAGCCGTGTTCGGCATCGAATGCGCCGGGGTTGGCAATGCTTCACCGCGCGATGTCGCGGTTGCGGTTGTTGAACGCTGCTACGTTGGTGACGGCAGCAACGGGATCCACCTGCTGGGACCGCTGGCTGGTTGCGTGATCCGGGTCGCTCCGCCAATGTGCATGACAGATGACGAAGCGCGTGACTCCTTGCAACTGTTGAACACGTTTGTTGCAGAAGTTGGTGAGCGATTGCGGTAGACGAGGAACTCGGCGAAGCACAACAGGACCATCAGCTACAGCGTATTACGCTGTAGTAGGTTCAACAGGACCATCAGCCGATTCGGGCGGTTGATGATCCATGTGATTGCGGGCCGACCACCGCTCGACTGCAGAGTGGTGTTATGCGATTTCGAGATCCGATACATTGACTGACAGTGGAACCTCTCATCCCCAAAACCTTGCCGATTCCGTGCGGCGACATTCCACTCTGAATCGGAGTGTCCGCTTCGAAGAAACGGAGATCAACGATCAATCTTCCTCTTGCAAGACCTGACTCAGCGAACGGTCGTTTCGCTGTCAGCCGCGACGATCTCCTGTGTTTTGGGCGACAGGTTCTTCTGCATCACTGCGATATGATCTAGCAGATCAAACGCGTCGCGATCGGGATCGTCCGATTTGTCCGTTGCCCGAATTTCGGAAATCACTTCGTGACTCTGACCAGTCGCGATCTTGTGTTCGATTGATTCCAGCAGTGCGGTCACGTCACTCCGAACATTGTTGCGTAACATGGCACGCGTCACGACGGCTCCAGCACCCGCGGAGATCAGCATCACCGTCACCACAAAAATCGGCGCACACCAATGTCTCAGCCAGCGGATGTCCTTCGATTCGCCGACCGTCCAGCCCCAGAGCATCCAGCCAGCAAACAACACCAGGAATATTGGAATCAGGATCATGATTGGTTCGCAAACTGTGAATTGCCCGTTTGACCGACGTTAACGTTAGAGATCGTCGTCAGGCCGGATTCGGCTCAGCAAAACCCGGCCCGAAAGCTTCAGGAACTCAGGATTTCCGCCGTTTACGAGGGTGATCGAGACGTTGGAAGCTCTTGCAGAAACGACAATTCTGCCGGACCGTTTGTAACATCTGCAACTTTTGCTGCTCGGCCTTCCCACGTCCCTGCGAAAGCGTGATTTCTTCAATTGCGCAAATCGTTGTTAATAAACGGCTTACACTCACAGTTGCCCATCTTAACAATCTGGCGGCATGACTGGTTCGGCATTTGCTGCTGGTGAAGAACACAACGCTGGTCGATGGATCGACCGGTGGTTCTGAAAACTCGATCTCTTCGATCTCTATAAGACGCACGGAAAGAGCATGGACGCTCCGATATTGCGAGGCACCTTAGTGCTGCTGTCGTTGTTTATTTCAACGGGAGCCAATTACCAAACGCCTAACTTCACAGTGACCGCTCCCGACCCACAAGTTGCGAAGCAGGTCGGTGATGCGGCAGAAATCTATCGCCGCGATATGGCGATATTCTGGCTGGGAGAGCCATTACCGAACTGGTCCAGGCCGTGCACACTGAAAGTACGCGACGGCGCCATGGGAGCCGGCGGTGAAACCAAGTTTCAGTTTGTTAACGGCGAAGTTCTGAACTGGAATATGTATGTTCAGGGATCACTTGAACGTATCCTGGATTCCGTGTTGCCGCACGAAGTGAATCACACCATCTTCGCCTGTCACTTTCGGCGACCGTTACCACGCTGGGCGGACGAAGGAGCTGCCACACTGTTCGAACATCGATCTGAACAGGTGAAGCAACTGGGACTGCTGAAGCAGGTTCTGAACAGCGATCGAGAATTCATCAGCCTGCGACATCTGTTGACGATGAAAGATTATCCCAAGGGATATCGCCCGATGTTGATTCTATACGCCGAAGGATACGCACTGGCGGACTTTCTGGTCCAGCAGGGTGGTCGAGCGAAGTATCTGAAGTTGATGGCCGATGGCGAACGCATGGGGTGGACTCAGGCAATCAGAGAGAACTACCATCACGGCGGTGTCGACGAACTGCAAAAGAACTGGCGCAGCTGGATCCTGGCAGGCATGCCAACGATGAAAGAGCCCACCCAGGGTGTTCCGACCGACACAACAGTCGCCAGCGGTCTGGGTGTTCCACGGCCGAGGATTCTGGATGAGTACCTGGTAAACACAACGGTGCGTTCGCAAAGCCCCGGCGATTCAGAAACATTCGCCATTAAACCAGCCGTGGTGACTGAACGCACACCACCAGCAGTCCGTACAGTGCAGGATTCGTCCTCACTGAAGGATGCTGTGTTCTTTAACGAGCCCGGAGCGAAGACGATCAACGTTGCTGGGCCAGCGCAAGGTTCCTCGGCGGTCTCGAACGGACAGTTTCGAGCAGCCGGGTTTGAAGCTCCGCTGCCACGCCCCGGATCCGGAACACGTCAACGACCAGTTCCGGCACCGGTGACGTCCGAGACGCCGCGAAGCGTGCCAGCTGGGTCGCCAGGACCGTTCCTGCCGCCTCGCCAGAATCTGGAAGCAACGGGACTCACCGATCAGTTCTTTAATCAACCCAATTCACGACGAAAGCATCTCCCTCAGGAACGCAGGGCGGAGACTGGTTCCATCCCGCAATGGGCCGGTTTCCCAGGGCAAAAGGAGTTATTCTGATTCCGCTGCAGAAGGTCACGAGCCACAAACTCTGACACACTCTCCAAATGGTTTTGATTTCTTCCTCCTTGATCAAAGCCGCACTTCTGCATTTGCCAGCGTTTCTGTCGGGCGAGTCATCATCCCGTAAGATGACTCGCCCGATCTTCTTTTGCAGGCGTGAGGTTCAGGCTTTCAGTCGAACGATTCGACGGCGAAAACCGTCAACGCCCGCGCGCCGTGGGCCCCAATGACAAGCGATTGTTCGATGTCGGCCGTCTTGGAGGGACCGCTCACGAAAGCGGCGAAGGTGTGCTTGCCGATTTCCAGACGACCGTACGCTTCGTGCATGTTGTGCACGACTTCGCTGGCAGGAATCACCATCGCCAACCGCTGCGGCAAAAAGTACAGGACCCGATGCTTAACCGTATCGTCCGTCACCCAAATCGCACCATTTTCTGCGACCGCAAACTGTCCCCGAACGACCGCAAAGTCGACATTCTCAAGCTCGTGCGGATCATCAATGCTGGACAGATCCACGTTAGAGTCCCCGACGCCATCAACGACAGACAGGCGAACCTTCGCGTCATTCCATGCGGCAATCTGATTCAGTTGCTCATGAGCCGCCGCGAGCGTTGGTACGCGAATACAGATGCCGCCGACTGATTCCAGCACTTCGCAAAAGCGTGCATAGGGATCTTCGAACGTTTGCCACGGGCCGATCGGCGGAAGATCAGGTAGCGGCGCTGATTCGGGCAGGACTGATCGCAGGCGCGCCAGAATCTGATCGCGAGAAGATTCTGTCATGACTGGCCTCCTGTCCCTGACGATGGTCGAGACTTCTTGTCTTTCTGATGTTCAGCGTACTGAGCGCGGAACGAATCTTTCGGCGCGTCCGGCAGGTCGCGTTGCTTGCCCCATGGGTTCAGTGGATTGTAAACAGCAAAGCGAGGCAACCATCTCAGAGCCGTTCGCGCTGCTTTTCCGGCACTGCTGAACACCCACTGGCTGGACAGTAGCCCCGATACGAATTTCATCGAGAGCTTCTTGGACATCCCCAACAGTTTTTTGCGGTCCAGGAAGGCTCGCATTGCGAACAATTGATGATGCAGATCAATCTTCACCGGGCAGACGTCAGTGCACGAACCGCACAAGGTACAGGCGAACGGCAGTGAGCTGTGAGCTGCCGGATCTTTCAGCGGTGTCAGAATCGAACCGATCGGGCCTGGCACTGTGGATTCGTAACTGTGGCCTCCGCTGCGACGGTACACAGGGCACGTGTTCATACATGCACCACAGCGAATACAGCTTAAGCTGCGGCGGAATTCCGGTGACTTCAGAATTTCGCTGCGGCCATTGTCCAGCAACACGATGTGGAGTTCGCAGCCTTCACGCGGACCATGGAAGTGCGACGAGTACGTCGTGATGGGCTGCCCGGTGGCCGAACGTGCCAGCAATCGCAAAAACACAGCCAGATCCGATGCGCGAGGGATTAGCTTTTCGATGCCCATGCTGGCGATGTGCAGCTTAGGCAACGAGACTCCCAGGTCCGCATTGCCTTCATTGGTGCACACGACGAAGCCACCGGTTTCTGCGATGGCGAAGTTCACGCCCGTCAGTCCGGCATCCGCCGCACAGAACCGCTGGCGAAGCGTGTTGCGAGCTGCTTCCGTCAGATACTTCGGATCCGACGCGCCTTTTTCGGTGCCGATATGTTGGTGAAACGTTTCGCCGACATCTTCCTTCTTCAGATGAATGGCCGGCAACACAATGTGGCTGGGCGGTTCGTCTCGCAGTTGAACAATCCACTCACCAAGATCCGTGTCGACGACTTCGATGCCGTGCTTTTCCAGGAAGGGATTCAGGTGGCATTCTTCGGTGAGCATCGATTTGCTCTTCACCAGTTTCTTCACCTGATGTTTCTGCAGAATTTCATGCACAATGCGATTGTGTTCTGGCCCATCCGTCGCCCAATGCACCTGCACGCCGCGGGCCTTCGCGTTCCGTTCGAACATCTCCAGGTAGTCGGGCAACAGCGACATCGTGTGCTGCTTGATCTCAGACGCACGCTGCCGCAGTTCTTCCCATTCAGGAACACTGGTTGCCATGCGGTCGCGTTTTTCACGCACAAACCACAGTGCTTTGTCGTGCCACTGAGCTCGGGGTCTGTCGTCGATAAATGCTTGAGCGAGTGCTGGATGTGACATGGAAGGCTATTCAGTTCGGTTGGACGAAAACTTGTGGAGTCAACGTCTCGCTGGTTCCAGCGGCCGGAGTGGACGTCGATCTCGTCAGCCGCGCGGTGGATTTTCTATTCGACGGTCGCGTCTGTCATGTAATAGATTCCGCCAGAATTTCGGCAAAGTGCATGACTCGAATTGGATGTTTCTGCCGCTTTATGATGCCTTCCAGATGCATCAGGCAGGACATGTCGCCAGCCGTCAGCACTTCCGTACCGGCATTCAGGTGATCGTTGATCCGATCGTCACCCATCATGCAGGATACCGCTTCTTCGGCAACAGCAAACGTTCCACCGAACCCACAACATTCGTCTGGCCGTTGCAATTTCGAAAACGAAATGCCCTCCAGGCCGCTCAACAGATCGGTAAGCATTTCCGGTCGTTGCGCCATGACTTCGGATGACGGACCGAGTCGCAATTCGCGAAGACCATGGCAGCTTTGGTGGATGCCAACCGTGTGAGCGAACTTGCCGTCGAGCTTATCGACCTTCAGGACGTTCGTCAGGAATTCGGACAATTCGTACGTCCGTCGCCGAACGTCATTGGCCTCAACATCATCTTTGTCAAAGAAGGTGCTGTAGTGGTTGCGAACCATCGACACACAGCTGCCGGACGGAGCCACGATGTATTGGTACTTCTTGAAGATCTCCACAAATCGCAGCGCTAGTGGCTTGGCTTCCGGCATGCATCCGGAGTTTGCCATCGGCTGACCGCAGCAGGTTTGAGCGGCTGGAAAAGTGTGATCGACCCCGAAGTGTTCCAGAATCTTTACCGTGGCCATTCCAACCTGCGGATAGAACTGGTCGACGTAACACGGGATGAACAATGCGACCTTCATAATGAATAACGGCCTGTGATCAATGGCGAGCTATGAGCAGCTCAGATTTTGGAATATGGATGAGCGACGCTTCTACGTCAATGCGTTACTCAGCCTTCGGAATGTAATTCAGCGTATAGTAAGCGTCCGCATGCAGCAAAGGCAGCCCCTTCGCAGATTTGACACCCTTTGCAGACATCTCATGCACATGCCCACGTTGCAAATCGTTCACGTAGAGCCTGACGGATTGCCGATCATCGCCGACTTCAACTTTCGTAATCGTCGGCTTTGTGTGGTCAACCTCTGGACTGCCATACGACGATTGAAAGATGTAGGTATACGTTTCCATTGTGTAGGAATCGACGTTCCCAGCCGTTTCCGGGTCGACAGGTTGAGTAAACGTCAGTTCGAAACCGTCCGGCTTAGAGCGCATTTCGTGGATTTCGAACGGAACTTTCCCGGTCCAGTTTAAACGTTCAATGGCGAACGGTTTTGTGCCGCGAGAGCCCCAGCCGCGGTTGGTCCCACCAACAAAC
>CALFOL010000024.1 GCA_937919915.1 uncultured Planctomycetaceae bacterium | reverse complement strand
CAGTTTATTGGAATCGATGTTTCTAAGAAGACGCTTGATGTCTTCGACTATCCCGCCAAGTTTTCCGAAACGTTTGACAATACCGACGCTGGCGCCGGACGCCTGTTGGTCAGCTTGCCCAAAGCCGGGTCATGTCTGATCGTTCTTGAAGCGTCCGGAGCTTACGAAAAGAGTATTGTCATGCATCTGGTCAATGCCGGACACGTCGTTTCGGTCGTCAACGCCAGGCAGGTCCGCGACTTCGTCAAAGCACTGGGCATCCTGGCCAAAACCGACCGCATCGACGCGGAGATCACGAAGCTCGTGAAAGCCGACGACAAATGGAAAGGAATGTCGAACCTCATTCAAAGTGTTCCCGGCGTGGGCGAAGTGACGGCAACGACACTGATCGCTGAAGTCCCTGAACTTGGCCATTTGAATCGTTAGAATATTTCGTCCCTCGGCGTGGCTCCATTCAATCACGACAGCGGGCAGTTCCGAGGCCGACGCACCATCATCGGCGGTCGCCGCGGAGTGAGAAGCGTGTTGTACATGGCTGCTATGACCGCGAGGACAAACAACGCCGTCATCCGAGCCTTTGCCGAACGACTCAAAGCTCAGGGGCAACTCCCCCAAGGCATCATCGTTGCATGCACGAGAAAATTACTCGTCATCCTCAACACATTGGTCAAAAACAAAACTCTATGGAACCCAAATCAAAACGCTTGAAGAACAACACAGCCGCCCATGAGTCACGAGCATGCAGTCAAAGCGTTGACTTGTGGGCGGGTGCTTAGATTAAATCGTGGCTGCGGACGGCGTAAGGAATTTATCAACGTCGTTGCTGACGATCACGCCATAATTTACGGCGCCCAGCCATCCCGACATGATGATACCGACCGACCCGGCATGAAACAAACCGCCAACCTGCTGCGGTAGATCTTTACTGACTTGCAGGCCTTCAAACTTGGTTCCGAATGAAGAACCAGCGATGTGCTTTGTATAGTGCTCGAACGTGCGAGGCGTCGCGACTTCGATGTGATCAAGTTTCGTGCGGATGTCCGGCACGTACTGTTCCAGACAATTCAGAGTGGTTTCCTGAAGGTCTGTCTTGGCTGCCTGGTAGTCATCTTCCGGCAGTTCCGCCCAGTCTTTGTAGTTGGCGTTTGTCGACGACACAATGAGTGAACGATCACTGCCGGGTCGCGTGTCCGGATAATAGAAACTGAAGGTCCTGCTGCTGACATTTTTACTGAGGATGGCTTCGATATCAAAACCGTTGTGTTCTGAGTGGAACAGCAAATCCCCGACACTTCTGTCCAGCGACGCTCCCGGCTTAAGCCCCATGTAGACCTGACAACTGCTACTGTTTAAACGTACCGCTTCGGCATCTTCGACGAACTGTTTGTCGAAGTGTTCCGCTCCCGTCATTTTCAGAATGGTGGTCTTGAGATTGGCATTCGATACGACCGCTCGGCATTTAATGCGGCGCCCGTTCACGACAACAGCCTGGACCCTACGGTCCGGACTGACTTCGATTTTCTCCACCAGCGTGCGAATCCGAACGTCAACACCGTTGCGGATCATTTCCGCCTTCATTTTTCCAACCAGAGCATCCGTACCGCCCTGAAACGTGTACACGCCTTTGCTCATAAAATTCGAAAACACGATGCCGTACGTGATGGCTGGATCTTCCAGAGTTGACCCGTTGGCGTATGTGATGGGTTCCATTAACAGACGGACAACATCATCGCGACCGGGAAAGTATTCCTCGAACAATTCGCCCGTTGTCGTCTGCTGATCGTCGTAGAAGTTCATGCCGCGGGCTTGGGTGAAGAAGCCATCGACGTTCTCCAGCGGCACGCCGAATTTCCCTGTCAGGATTTCGGTGAAGTCTTTGCGATCAAACGTTGTTCGCACGGAGAACTGCGGATTCTCGAAACGAACACCCTTTAGCTGCACGATGGAATCAGCAATGTCCTGAGTCCAGTATTTACGACAGCTTTTGATCATGCCGATCGGAAAGCCGTGGAGCGATATATCGAAGATATGACCGCCGCGGCGTTTGAACCACGTGGCCATGCCACCGAGCTGGTAGTGATGCTCCAGCAGTAATACAGAGTGTCCCTGCCGCGCCAGAATGTTGGCGGATGTCAGGCCGCCCAGGCCACTGCCAATCACCACGACGTCATATTCGTCTTTGGCACCTTTGAGAAAATCTTTGGGCATTCGAACGGTGGTGGAGAGCAGTAAGATTGATTGGGAAATAAAAAAGTGCCATCGACAGTCCAGCGACCATCGATGGCACCTATGCGGATTGCTTAGGCTTTTGCTTCTGCAAAGCGGCGAGCGACTTCGTTCCAGTCGACAACGTTCCAGAATGCGGAAACGTAATCGGGACGTCGGTTTTGGTAGTTCAGGTAGTACGCATGTTCCCAGACGTCGAGTCCAAGGATTGGTGTGCGGCCATCTGAAAGTGGTGTATCCTGATTGGCCGTGCTTTCAACAACGACAGTGCCATCTGCGTTTACAGACAGCCAGGCCCAACCACTGCCGAAACGTGTTGCTGCGGCTTTGGCGAATTGTTCTTTGAAGGCATCGAAACTGCCACAGGCGGCGTTGATCGCATCCGCCAGGTCACCAGAAGGAGCGCCGCCACCCGATGGTGACATGACAGTCCAGAACAGTGAGTGGTTGGCGTGTCCGCCACCGTTGTTTCGTACTGGTCCCTGCAGTGCTGCCGGCAAGGTGCTGAGGCCACGAAGGAGTTCGTGGATGCACTTGTCGGCATATTCCGTACCTTCAAGAGCCGCATTCACATTGTTAATGTAAGCCTGATGGTGTTTGCCGTGATGAATTTCCATCGTGCGAGCATCAACATGAGGCTCCAGCGCGTTGTGAGCGTAAGGAAGATCGGGAAGAGAATAAGCCACTGTGGAAAACTCCTTTACTAATTTAAAGCGACTCTGGTCGGACACGCTGTCGCATCTGAGCAGAATTGAACATCAACCATTTGTGTCCATTGACGTCGACCATTTTAGACTGCTGCGGCGATTTTTCCACATCGCCATGTGAATTGTGTGAGACCCAGATCGATTTCTGTTTACCGGGACAGACAGGGTTTCGATGCCTGGCATCTCCGAAACCGGGGCGTTCCGAGACCAATGTCACCGCCATCCTGCAGTATTTTGTCGAATAAACGCGATGGTCACTGCCGGATGAATGTCAGGCGTTCCATGTATGGCGGTTCCCACAGCCTGTCGGCAAACTGCCAATCATCGCATCCGTGATTGAACCTGGCGTTGCGCCTTGTCGAAAAAATTGCTGTAGAATTCTTCCCGAGCCGTGTCCTGGGGCCATGCGGCCATCCCGGATCTGGCTGTCTCGATTGCGTCGTTCAGGGCCTGCAACGCCGATTCAGTCTGACCACGTGTCCATCGTGTCTGGAACTGGTACATCGACAGGATCACTCTGCATCCAGCGTCCGCCGCCACTTGATGCTGCTTCCATACCTCAGCATCTGGTGACGGCCCATTGACGACATACTGCTGAAAGCGGTTTGGGCGATGGTCCAGTTCAGCAGACAGATTCTCACAAAACGTTTCGTAGTACTGATAGAAGCTAAGCGGCGAAGAAAACTCCAGAGTTGGGTTGTTGTCTGTGTGGACAGGCACGTCGCCACAGAATGACCGATAACCGTCTTCATCCAGATGCAGACAGTGAACCAACTGCATTGGGTGAGTCAGGCCGATTTCCGCAAGACTGTCTGCAACCGTGCGGTTGCTGAATCCGTCTTCGAGACGGGCGTAGTCGATCTGCAGACGATTGGGAGTGCCGATAAGAATGCCGAAATTGGTATGAGTGTGATTCATGAACCACAGAGTCGCGTGCGGGAAGACGGTCTGAAAACTCTTCATCAGTATCCGCAGTTCCTCATTAGCGATCGCAGCCATCGGAACCCAGGCACAGGCAACGCCATCCGACTGCAGTCGCTGCTTCATCAGTTGGAAATACTCAACCGTGTAAAGACTGCTGTTTTGTTTGTATTGCAGGTTCGTCACATCCGTCGCGATGACGTCGTACCGGCGCTGTGTGATCTTCAAATGGTCTCTTGCGTCATTAATAATCAATTCGAAAAGTGGATTTTCGAGCACGCCGTAATTCTGATCGGTCAAAAGGTGCGCGGAACGGGGAACTTCGGGTTCTATCTCGACGCAGAATGCCGAGATCCCGTGAGTGGTAATCGCGTGGCTGGTGCCTCCTGTTCCGAAACCGACTGTGAGTTCGTTTTTCGGTTCCGGGTGCAGCAGCAGCGGCAGGTGGGCCAGCATCAACGCATCGACTTTGGCTGCCAGGTTCGTTGATGCGACCAGCTGATCGTCGACGTAAAGCAAATGATCGTTGCTTCTGGTGTCGCGTTTCGTGATCACTGTTCCGGACGCCCCGGCCCAGAATCGCACAATCTCGGTACTCGGCTTTTCGTTGCTGCCGAAGGCGACTTCCATCCACCGGCCATGCTCCCTGTTCGCCACAGTGTTTCGCAATACAGGACGTCGCTCCACGGCAATCAACACCGCAGCGATAAGCGTCAACGCCATTATTCCGAGGGCCACGTTTCTCACCCGCCCGCGATGTCCGAAGATCGCTGCCAGAGAGCAGAGCGCAGCCGAAATTGCCACCAGTGCCGAAAATGTCGCATGCAAACCGACTGCCGGAATGATGGCGAGCGAGATCACCAGAGTGCCAGCCACGGATCCTAATGTCCCCAGGAAATAGCTGCTTGCGATCCAGTCGCGCCGGCCACGTTCGCCACCTGTCACCGAGTCGCAAACGGCCGGGTAAATCATCCCCATAAATACAGCCGGCAGAAACAACAACATGAAGATGATTGAAGCCTCAGTCTGATACAGACCGCCCAGAGTTAACGTGCCTTCCGCAGCAGGAATCTCGATGCCTGTCCGATTGAACGAGGAAGCAGAAAGAATCACGGGGTACGTGGCCAGTGACAACACCGCTACTCCACCGTTCGCCACCGCGAAAATCGTGTATGGTTTCAGATATCGTCGTAGCGGA
>CALFOL010000023.1 GCA_937919915.1 uncultured Planctomycetaceae bacterium | reverse complement strand
TCTTCGACTATCACGGTGGCGGTTTGTTGAACAACATGTACAAAGGGTCTGTGCAGGCGATTCTGCACGATTACAGGCCGGACTTTCCCTGGCAGGCGTGGCGATTCCACAGCGTGCCACAGAGTTTCTGGAGCCAGCATTCTAATCGTCGAGACTATATGTCATGGCTCGGTGAGGTACTGGGATTTAAGACACGCGACGATTGGAAGTCATTAAATCGGGAGCACTTTCTGCACCACAACGGTTCAGGTTTGTTTGCGACTTACTTTCATGGTTCAACGCAACGTGCGATTGCTGAGCTGTTTCCCGAGCACGCGGCGGCGAGCACCTAACCGTCCAGGAATTCAATCGCGCCGGTCTTGACGTCGTAGATCGCGCCGACGACCTTCAGATTGCCCGCGGTAGTGCCCGTGCGAATTACCGAACTGCGTTCGATAATAGTTTGTACTGTTCGAAGCACATTCTGTTTTGCGATCCCATCGACGAGCGTTTCTTTGTCGGCCGCGTTCAGTGTGTCAAACTGACTGGTGTCTGCACTCTTTACGCACGGCGCGATTTCGTCGACGATTGACTGCAGATGTTCACAGCCTGTTTCCACGTTGGCATTCCTGCCCGCGTGGACCATTTCTACTGATGAGGTGACGGCTCCACAACGTGTGTGGCCCATTACAAGGACAAGTTTTACTCCTGCAACGGCGACGCCATATTCGACGCTGCCCAGCGACTTCGTGCCGATGACGTTTCCGGCGACTCGCACACTGAAAATGTCACCCAGTCCCATGTCCAGCACCAGTTCAGCCGGCACTCGCGAATCAATGCAGCTCAAGACAACCGCCAACGGTGTTTGTTCTTCGGCGGTGGCGTCTACCTGTCTGCCGAAGTCACGCGACAGGCGGTCGCCCGTGCGGAAGCGGCGATTGCCTTCCTTCAGGATTTCCAGAACCTGATCAGGCGTTACCTGACGTTGTAGCTCACGCGTGGTGTGTTCAGCGATCGCGACATCATCTTCGATATTGAATCTCCCGGTGAATCCGCGAAGGCTGACACTGACCCCGCGCACGGGCGCCGTGTTTTCTTTGTAGTCACGAATCAGGCTCTGCACATCGGGGTCAATATATTCCGTGTCGCGAGCGTCGATGATCAGATGAGTCCCCTCAGACGCGTCGTTAAGGATCTTGTCGAAGGCAGCGCGGTTCATAAAGCTCACCTGATTCGCAAGTTCAATGTGCGTAACTTTTTCACCCAGCTGAGTTTCGACGACTCGCCGGATCGGCCGCCGCAGATTGCTGTTCAGAATGAACAGGATGCTGATGACGAGCCCGAGGATGATGCCGCTGAGCAGGTCCGTCAGTACGATAGACAGGACTGTGGCGATAAACGGAATGAACTGATTGCGGCCATCTCGCCACATTTGCATGAACAACTGCGGACTCGCCAGTTTGAATCCCGTCGCCAGCAGAATCGCCGCCAGCGCGGAGAGCGGGATTAGATTCAGATACCGGGGCAACATGGCCACGCAGAACAGCAGCAGCACTCCATGGAAGATCGCTGACAGTTTCGTCTTCGCGCCAGCATTAACGTTTACGGAGCTACGGACGATCACCGATGTCACGGGAAGCCCACCGATCAGTCCTGCTACCATGTTCCCGCACCCCTGGGCGATCAGTTCTCGACTGGGTTGCGAATCTCGTTGTTGCGGGTCGAGTTTGTCGACGGCTTCCAGGTTCAATAGTGTTTCCAGAGATGCGACGATCGCGATTGTGAATGCTGCAACATAGATGGCAGGATTTACGATCTGCGTGAAGTCAGGCATTCGCAGGAAGCCAACGAATTCGGACAGACTTCCGGCGGCCGGTACCTGGACGAGGTGACTGGCTTCGATCAGCCAGCGTCCTCCCAGCATTCGCATTCCGAGGTTGAGCCCAACGCCCAACAGCACAACAACCAGGGGAGCAGGAATGACGGAGCTCTTCAGGAATTTCGTTCTCCCCCAGACGAACAGCAGTGCGAGAGATGCCAATCCGATGACCGCAGCTCCTATGTGAAGATCGCCAGCGATCAGCATCAGTTCTGAGAAGGTGTTTTCCTTGTCTGGCTGCGAGAAAGACATTTCTCCTTCCGGGTCGGCGTCGTGACCGACAAGGTGAGGGATCTGTTTCAGTATCAGAATCACGCCGATCGCAGCCAACAGGCCTTTGATCACGCTGGACGGGAAGAAGGCGGACAGTACACCCGCTTTCATAATGCCCAGCACGGTTTGGATGACGCCAGCGATTAGAACGGCCAGCAGAAACGATTCGAACGAACCCAGTGTCGCCATTTGACTGGCAACGATCGCGGTCAGACCAGCCGCCGGACCACTGACACTGGTGTGCGAACGGCTGATGACACCCACGACGATGCCTCCGATGATTCCGGAGACCAGTCCGGAAAACAGCGGCACTCCTTCGCCCGAAGCTAAAGCGATTCCGAGGCACAACGGTAGGGCTACCAGAAAAACGACACCTCCTGCGATCAGGTCACTGACGATCGATGAACGCGAAGGTTGCGGCAGGATGTCCGTAGTTGTGGTACTTGCTTGAGACATATTGATAACTCTGAATTGCCAATGTAATTGATTCGCAGTGACGTTCACAGAACGACGTGCGAGGCGCGATCGAAAACGGATCGCGGACTGTTGTGGTGTGAGTACACGACGTGCGTGGATTCGCTTCAACGTGGAAATGGTGTTGCGCGAGGACGATCTACGCAGCGTTTGCAGTGAGTTGTTAGACAGTTATTGTGCTAAACACCGGCGACTAGCGCCGTTTTGCTCATGAAACGCAGATGCGGGGCAGATCCCTAGCAGCGGATTGGTGCACCCAGGCCGTTCGCCAAACGATGCCCTGAGAAACTGACGCGAATGACGGAGGACCGTCTTGCATTTTCGGCGGGCAGAATTCTAACGCGTGATACTGGCTTCTTCGGGGTACCTGGTGCCACACGCTGTGGGACGGCTGCCAGTATTGACTCTTCGAGGTCTTCAGCTGGAAATTCGCATTCCGCCTCAGAAGCGGACTCCGTAAGAGCTTCGACTAGCCCCACGCTTGGCAGGGCCAGAGAAAACAACAGAAGGCCAAACGCGACGGTATCGCGGCATTGGATGCAGAAATTAACAATCACCGCACTCATGGTCTTCGGTGTCTTCTGTTTTCGTGGAAATCCCAGCCGTGGCATTACGATAGTCAGCAGGTCCTTTAAGTCAAGGGATCTGCGTAATACCAAATGTCGGCAGGGGGTAACAGCGATCATCAATTGAATCGGCTGTACTTAAGCACCCGCCCACAAATAATCGCACATATCAATTTCAGCTCAGTGTGTAAGGCAACGGCAATTCGCAGGTTGTTATGTGCGAAAACATATAAGCGATTGCTTATGACAGGCCTCCTGACATGGGGAGCTGCGTGGCGATGGTTGACCCTCGGTGCCTGCCGTATATGCTTCGGGCGTCATTCTGCATTCAATTGAGGCTGAAGCATGTCCGTTTTTCGCATCCTGGTTTCTCTGGTTCTCCTGTCTTCATGCGGCTATGCGCAGAATGAAAGCTCTTCCGGAGTCGAATTCGTCATTGGCGGGCTGATGCAAGAGGAGGGCGGCGACTGGGATCCGAAATCGAGTCCGCTGCTGAGGCCGTTCGGTGTGGACTTCGACCTCGCTGGCTGCATGTTTGTGGTCGAACTCGAAGGAGGCCGTGTTCACCGCTTTGATCCGGATGGAAAGCTCACGCAAATTTCGGGAGATGGTTCGGAGAGTTACAAGGGAGATGGCGGGCTTGTTATTGATGCAACTTACAACGGCATGCATAACATCGCCGTGATTCCCGATGGAGACCTGTACATCGCTGACAGCTGGAATCACTGCATTCGGCGTATTGAAAGGGATACCGGTATCGTGTCGACCTTTGCTGGCACTGGCAAACCGGGTTTTAGTGGTGACGGAGGCCCCGCGACAAAAGCGGCTTTCGATTTCATTATGTGTATCACCCTGAATTCCACGAACGACGTGCTGCACGTCGCAGATTTGAAGAATCGCCGCATTCGCGCGATCGATCTCGAGAGTCGCACTGTGACAACGATCGTCGGCAACGGTCAGAAAGGTGCTCCGGCCGATGGTGGCAGGGCAGTAGAGTCTCCCCTCGAAGATCCTCGAGCGGTCGCGGCAGATTCGAAGGGCAACGTCTACGTCCTCGAACGCGGTGGTAATGCGCTGCGAGTGGTCATGCCGGACGGGAAGATTCAAACCGTCGCCGGCACTGGCAAGCAGGGGTTCCGGGACGGAGCCGCGTTGGAAGCACAGTTCGGTTCGCCGAAACATATCTGCATCGATGACAAGGACAACGTTTACATCGCCGATGATCAGAACAAAGCGATCCGTCGCTTCGATCCGGTTGCGAAGACGGTCAGCACCGTTTTAGGGCGTGGGCAGGGCGACGCAAAACTGAAACTGCTTCATCCGCACGGCGTGTGCTGGGAAGCTGGTTGGTTGTACGTCGTCGATACCAGCCACAACCGGATTCTGCGGATCAAGCCGTAGCGTCGCAAAGAAGCCCGGATTTTACTTGGTTGGGTTGAGCCTCAATGCTGCCACAACGCCGATCGCTTAGAGCGCCACAATCGCCATTCGAAAAGCCGGGCTTCGAGACTCACGCGTCCAAAAACGAGCAGATGTAGTCTGTGATCTCTGCGACTTTAATCTGAAACGACGAACTTCCGGGCACGCTGAAGTCCGAACCCCCACTGACGTCGTGCCACGTGTCTTCGCCCGCCAGGCAGTAAGAAACTTTGCCGGAGGTGATTTCCATCAGTTCCGGTCTGCCTGTGTTGAACGTGTATTCGCCTGGCAGCATCAGGCCCAGAGTCTTTGCGGTGCCGTCAGGAAACTCAACCGTACGGCTGCTGACTTTGCCGTCGAAGTAAACGTTGGCGGCTTTGATAACATTGACAGATTCGAATTTGCTCATGGTATGCTGCTGTTTCTATGTTCATTTTGTGGTTGTGGCGGTTGTCATCCGCAGATGTCCGGGAGAAGATCTTACCGATCTCGACACAATCGAAAGCCAGGAGTTAATGAATTTTCCGAAGGTCAGAAGGAATTCCCGTGCGAACTTT
>CALFOL010000022.1 GCA_937919915.1 uncultured Planctomycetaceae bacterium | reverse complement strand
AGACGTTTGCTTAATGTACGTAAAAATCTGGTGGAACTCGGGAGGCTTTTGCGACTTACCCCGTGAGTACGCCGATCCAGCGTTCGGAAGGAACGCATTTTGAACAGGAGGAAACGGAGGTAACAGAGTTTGCGATTCTCCGTTCTGCCTGTTTCCTCGTGTTCGAAAATTGGATCTGGATATGCTGCTGTCACTTCTTGGGGGTGATTTACAGCGTATTACGCTGACTTATGGCCGCGGGGCACGCGTTTCGATCAAAGACAGCCTGCTCCCGCGAGCGAGTACTGTTCACAACAATAAGTCAACTGCTCCAGTTGGTTTGACTTGGTATTTGAACGAGTTTTGCGGGTCCCGCATAGTTTCAAATTCACCGTTGCGTTTTCTCGGCGATTGGAAGGGTGAACGACTTTCCCTGACTATGAACATTCGTCATTGTCAAGTGTCCGTTCTGGCAGTTTGCTGTCATCCCAATTCTCGCTATTAAAACTGCTTTTCTGCCTGCAATAACAGATCTGGATTCCAATCCGTGAAGGCGTCATGATCTGCATTCTGTGTGACTTCCTGTCTTGTCGTGTGAAAGCTCTTCCATGGAGTGGTCTCCATTCGTTCTGACACTCTGTGTGATCACTGCAGCGATTGTCGGCATTATGTACTACCGGTGGCCGGCTGACACCTGTTTGCTGGGCGCGCTGTCGGTACTGTTGGTGGTCGGTGCCTTCGATCCTCAGAAAGATGACAACGACAGGCAATATGGGCTTAGCGTCGAAGACGGCCTGCAGGGGTTTTCGAACGCAGGGGTGCTAACGGTCGCGGTGATGTTTGTTATCGCCGATGGCCTGCAGAAGACGGGCGCCTTTGCCTGGCTGGGGGTGCGTTTGCTGGGGACGCCTAACGGAACGACGTCGGCTCAACTGCGAACAATGATTCCCGCCGCAGGGCTCAGCGCGTTTCTGAACAACACACCCGTGGTGGCGTTGATGATGCCGATCATTTCGGACTGGTCGCGCAAACACCGGATCTCGGTCAGCCATCTGTTTATGCCACTTAGCTACGCTGCCATTCTGGGTGGCATGTGTACTCTGATTGGCACCAGCACAACCATCGTCGTCAACAGCCAGCTGGAGCAGAGCCTGACGATGTTCGAACTGGCATGGGTCGGTGTGCCGTGTATGGTACTGGGGCTCACGTTTATCGCATTGTTTACGCGAAGACTTCTGCCGGAACGTCAGCCGGCGTTTACCGGAAACGAAGACCCGCGTGAATACACGGTGGAAATGGAAATCGACACGTCCAGTCCACTCGTCGGCAAGACCATCGAAGCCGCCGGACTGCGACATCTGCCGGGCATGTATCTGATGGAAATCGACCGTGGTGGCCACGTACTGCCAGCCGTGAGTTCCGACACGCTGTTACAGGCAAATGATCACCTGGTATTTGTCGGCGTCGTCGAATCAGTCGTGGATCTGCAGAAAATCCCCGGCCTGAAGCCTGCCACCGATCAGTTGTTTAAGCTGGACAGTCCACGTTCACGGCGGTGTCTTGTTGAGGCAGTCGTTTCCACGAGCTATCCGTTTCTACGGATGACAATTCGCGAATCGAAGTTTAGAACGCACTACAACGCCGCCATCATCGCGGTGAATCGTGACGGTGCCAGGTTGTCTGGCAAGATCGGGGACATCTGCCTGCAACCCGGTG
>CALFOL010000021.1 GCA_937919915.1 uncultured Planctomycetaceae bacterium | reverse complement strand
CGCGATGAAGTGTCAACCCAGAGCGTGGCCCGAAAGCTTGCGAAACAAGTCAATGCAGTAGCGGTCTGTCATGCCGCTGACCTTGTCTGTGCAGGCCAGTAGCTTCTGATACTGCGACATCGATTCGTCGATTTGCAAATGCGTCAGTTTGCGCACATGGTTGTCGAAACTGTTCGGAGATTCTGCCATGGCGGCTGCCGTCAGAATTTCCAGCAGCCCCTGAATCGCGCGGTATCCGGCAGCCTCCAGTTCCAGCACGCGTTCGCTGTTGAACACCTGCTCGCAGGCGACTCTCTTGGCTTTGGAATATGGCTTGAACGACGGTACGAGCTTGATCAGCGAGCCCTCAAAAGTACCGTCAAGAATACTCTCTGTGTGTCTCTGAAAAACTTCCGCACACTGATTGGCCAGTGCGTTTATCGAAATCGCTCGACCCATCGACAGTCGATCAGAATCCGGCATGTCATCCGATCCCGTGGAACCTGACTGGATCTTCTCAAGGATGCCGAAAGCTTTTTCCACGGGGATCAGACCCGCCTTGCAGCCGTCCTCCAAATCGATGATCGCGTAACAAATGTCGTCAGCGGCTTCCGACAATAAAGCCAACGGATGGCGAGCGAACTGCCCGTGTTCATCAGCGGTTCGGCCAGCCGTTTCGAACACCTCTGCAAACAGTTCGACATCGTCCTGAAAACAACCATGCTTCTTAAACACGGTATTTGGCGCGGCACTTCCACGAGGATACTTCACCAGCGCGCCCAGGGTAGCGGCGGTCAACCGCATTCCACCGCGACGGTTGCTCATTTGCAATCGCGTTAACACGCGAAAACTTTGAGCATTCCCTTCGAACAGAGTCAGGTCGTGGCGTTCAGCCGGTGTCAATGAATCAAATCGCGACCGCTGCAGAGCGTCCGCCGCCCATTCCTGAATCGCCTTTTCCCCAAAGTGTCCGAAAGGTGGATTGCCGATGTCATGAGCCAAACAAGCAGCGGCGACGATCGCTTCGAAGTCACCCTGTGAAGCCAGGTCTCCGATTTCCCGGTGCACCATTTCGTAAACGCTGGTCGCCAACGAACGACCCACGCACGAAACTTCCAGGCTGTGAGTCAACCGCTGCCGCGTGTAGTCCGACTTCGGAAACGGGACGACCTGCGTCTTGTCGCTCAGTCGTCGGAACGCGCTGCTGAAGATGATGCGGTCGTAGTCTTTGTGAAACTCTGACCGCGAAACTTCTGTTCGATCCGGAGCGGGCCGTGAACTGCCGATGCGTTTGCTGGATAGAAATGGTTCCCACATTATTTCGCCAGACTCACTCGAACCAGTTCTTTGTCATTGCGTGCAAACACGCTCTTCATAGCAAACGCCGGATGTGACCAGATTGTCATGCGTCGTTGAACCTTTCGCGTCGGCTCAATCAGTTTGGCACGGCTGGTTTCTTCGTAGCCCTTTGCGGTTAGCTTTGCTGTTATCAGGTCGCCCTGTTCGTTGTGCAGAAAGAACCGGTCTTCGTGAGGAATGATGAACGCGTTCCACCAGCGGCCACTGCCTGTCGCGTCAAGAGTTTCCCACAGACGTTCGCCAGTCGACGTATCGAGACCGCGCAACTGACCGTAGCTGCACACGCCGAAGATGTTCTGGTCGGTTACCCACGGCGTCGGCATGATCGAATGCAGTCCATCTGTCTCGACTTCGTTGTCGCTCTTTCCCTTCCACACGATTTCGGCACTGTCACTGCTGACTTTCAGCATCGTCGGACCGTTGTAGAACGCGGTCACAAACAACTGATCGCCGATCTTGCGAGGCATCGGTATGGTTAGTCCGGCCTTGATCTGCCACGGCACTTCCCAGATCACGGCGCCGGTTTCCGGATCAAGTGATGAGATAGCTGTCGGGTGCCAGATGATCAGTTGTCGGCGACCCCCGAATTCGTAAATCACCGGCGGAGCGTATCCGATCATCTCGTCGTTCAAGGCTCGCCAGATTTCTTTGCCCGTCGCTTTGTCGAACGCCACGACCAAGGCGCCATCCGTACCACCAACCAGTGTAATCAACTTGTTGCCGTCAACCAGCGGCGATGCCGCCATGCCCCAGATAGGCAGCTTGGTTCCGAAGTCCTGTTGAAACTCTGTCTTCCAGATTTCGTCACCCGTCTTCGCGTCGAAGCAAAACATATGACCGACGGCACCGATCGTGAATACACGACCTTCGTCGATCACTGGGGTGGCTCGGGGACCAGCGGGATAGCTGACGGTGTACCGCGCGGGATATTGCTTTTTCCAGATTTCTTTGCCAGTCTCAGCGTCAACACACAACACTCGTTCGCTGCTGTCTTCGTGAATCCGATCCGTCAGATACACGCGGCCATCAGCGACAGCTGGCCCCGAATACCCTTCCCCAACGGGCGTCGACCAGACGCGAGGCAACAGCCCGTCCGGCAGTGTTTCGACGATCCCGGTTTCACGCCATACGATGTCGTGCTGAGGTCCGCCCCATTGCGGCCAGTCGTCGGCCGTGGCAGCGGCGAATGTCGCTAACAGCAAGAGAGCGGTAGTGAAAGTCTTCACGGGGAATCCTGTGCCTGGCTGTTGCCGAAGGGATAATGTCGATGCTCAAGTTTACCGGCGAAGCGATGCTAATCGCCCTCCAACTATTGCTCGTTATACCTTGTCCAGCGGGGAATCACTATGGCTCGCCAGACCTTCACACACCAAACGGACCGTTTTGGAAGACCGCTGGTCTGGCACGCTTGTTCCCGTGAAGAGCGTTCTCAAAGCCTACTTCGACGAATCCCCTGCGAACTCTTTCGACAGTGGATGTGCGACAGTCCTCGGCCTCAGCGATTTTTGCGTCAGTCCCGGAACACTTCACCGGTGTCGCTGTGGATGCTGAACGGTACGAATTCGCTCCACTGGCTTTCTTCGCCGTTGGGCCCGATCGACCGCAGCCATGCCCGATACCGACCGCCTTCGCCGACGTTCGACAGGGCCTCCGTCGTGACGTTCGTTGCGGTGATGTCGTCCTTGCGGAGCACAAGATTTCCGGTCCGCGACTGGGAGATGAACAGTTCGTACCGGGTCGCATTGGCAGCCGCGTCCCAGGTGAAGATGGCTCGGCGGTCTTCCACGGCGTCACCGTTGAGGCTCGGGGTGAAGCCGAGCACGGGAACTTCCGGCAGGCTGCTTTGCCCGACGGCGAACTGATAGCGGGAACTCCACGGCAGCGGCTGGCCGTTTGCGGGAAGCTGTCTCACCCAAGCCGAATAGACGCCGTCGGCCAGATCATTGTCCGGTGTAAACGATGTGCCGGTGATCGCGGACTGGTTGATCAGCACGCCATTTTCATTCTGCACCCACAACTGGTACGGGACGCCGGGAACACCGGCACTCCATGTGATTTCCGGACGGGTGGGGGCTCGTTTTGAATCGGGGCTGTCACTTCGGGTGGCGCTGCGCCGCCGTAGAAACTGTTACGGGTGACATTCAGGACAGGTGTGTCTTCCGGAGTGCCTGGAAGAATGAAGTCTGTCGCCGGTCCCCATGGGCCGAACCCGTCGTCATTGCCTGCACGTATCCAAACTCGACGCCGCGCTCCCGGGAAAGTCAGGGAGTCGAGGATGTGCGCACCAGAACTGCCCACTCTTGATCCTTCAAAACGACTATCCGTGGTGATTGGATCGTTGTGGCCCGACGCTCGGCCTGTCCCGGAAAATCCGACGAGCGTGAACCAGTGCTCATATCGATCCGCTGTAGGAATTGGATCCCAGTCGACGATCGTCGTGGTGTCAGTGAATTCCACGGACTGCACCGCGACTGGTTCCTGAGGCGCTGCCAGCAGCCGGCGCACTTCGAGTTGTTCGGGGATAGATCGGAAGGCATGAGATCTTCGCTTCCGTCGTCCGCTGATTCCCAGAAATTGGGCGATGCGGGCCCGTAAATTTACAGTTTCCATCTGACTACTTTCAGCAAGAATTTGATGCGACGGCGACAGGTCGGCGCGTAGCCGACTCAGGAACCGGTCCCTTCGGCGGGAATCGAATTTCCAAGGGTCACATCATTGTCGGCGACTGCTTCCGTAATTTTCGCACGGAGCGCTGTGGCGAGGCTGCTAAGATTCTTGGAGTGCACCATTGACGGGATGAGGCCGTCCGGGGCGTTCATATCGTCGCAGTCCAGGGTGCCAGGGTGCCACTGTCCGCTTCGCGAATGTGTCCGCCGAGAAAGTGAAATCCGCCTGCCCATCCAGGCAGAGTGCCAATGCCGTTTTCGTTGTCGTAGTTCTCCGACGCGTGCATCAAACGCACCTCGGTACTCGAATCGTAGCCACCAGCGATACGGCAGTTGACAAAGTTCGCGGACCGCATGACTCCGGCGCGGATGCCATAGTCGGCGTTGCCTTTTGCACTCGTGTCGACAAAGGTCATCGACGTTTTTTCCAGATAAATCCCGTGCTCAGTATTGAAGTCGAAATTGCTCCGATAGACCCGCACATTGGCTATCCGCACGCCATCTTCGTCGCTTCCGTCGAAGAGAATTCCGGTGGCGTTTATATTCGACGACTCGCTGCCATTATGGTGCGAGCGAACAGAGTCGAACATTCCGTAGTAAATGTCGTGGAACTCGCCGCCCTGGACCGTGCCGTCAAATCGAATAC
>CALFOL010000020.1 GCA_937919915.1 uncultured Planctomycetaceae bacterium | reverse complement strand
ACTCAACGACGAAATCTTCTGGTCCTCCGCGGCGATCAGCGGAGTCCGTAGAAGGAAAGCACTCTGAGACGATGCACGAGAAGTGAGCAAGGGACGTCGTGTGTTGTCGGTGGGATTGATAAAACAATGTGCAACGTCGCGTCCCGTGAGGCCACGATATTCCAGCTATAGCAGTTCCTGCTGACTCGTGGCCGCGAAGAGCGCGTTGCGGACAGTAATAGCCGTATTCCACGAGCCGCCTACGTTCACGATTTGTGCAACAGAATTGGCTCGATGGTCGGCGTCGTTTCTGCTCTATTCCTCAGGAATCGAAACGCCGGTAAATGAAATGCACACACTATTCGGTCCGTGATTCTCAGGACTTTTTTCGGCTTCCCAGACCAGGTTCTTTTTGTAATGAGCTTCCAGGCCACCGGATGTACGTCGGACGAAGGCGTAGTGCCATTTGGCGGGTTGGCTATCAGGCGACCATGCTTCCAGCAAAAGCAGGATCTCTGGGTCGGTGCCCTGAACGAACGCGTACAAGGCTCCGTCGACAATCTGCGAGTTCTCTGATTCATAGCGATACAGGGGCGTGGTCAGCAGGCGAAGCTCTTCGCGATCGCTGTCGTCATGTTTCCAGCCCGTCATCGTTCCGGTGAACTGCCGAGCCAACTGAGCCATTTGCCGTTTCCGCAGGTTAGGCAATTTTGCGACAGCGGGGGCGCCGGGGATTTCCTTGAAGGTGACTCCCGGTTCGGCGGGTTGCCAGACAGCCTGCCCCAGCTTCGTCGCTCGCACCTTCCCACGTGACAACGAGCCGAACCCATGTTCGAGACGGCCGGCCCACGGATAGATGCAGCATACGACTTCCGGTCGACCTTTATGAATCCAGATCAGGGTGGCTCCATTCGCCGATCCTCGAGCATTGTTCGCCCAGCGGAGAACGGTCATGTGCGGCAACGCCGTTCGATGATCGCTCTCCGCGAAGATCTGATAGTCATCGCTTGACGCATCAATCAAAGGTTGCAGGTCCACCTCGGCCGCATCCTCCGCAATGACAGTTTGCGTGACGGCAATGATCAGGACAGTGACGAAAGTCATTCGCAACATGTCGTTTCTCCAGCGCTTTCAGGTTCGGAACGGTCGTTCAGTCCAGCTATTCGGCTCGGAATGTGATATGCGGTTCACTTTGATAGTCGCGGCGAGCCAGGATACTGCTGGTCAGGCTTTCGGATTCATCAACGTTCCGCACGGATTCGTCTCCGATCCTGGCTTCCAGCGGATAAAACGTAAACCGAGCGAGGCCGTAATGCCATGCCGGTTTACCGTCGACATCATTCGCAACATTCAGGCCCCTTCTTCAGCGAGTCTCGCTGGTTTTCTATTCTTCGATAATGGTGAACATGAGTCAATCAGGTGCGAACGGACTGCCAGCGATTGGGGGAAACTCTGGGCAAGGTCCAAACATCCTCACCGTCCAGCCCGACTGCATCCACATCCCAGCCGCAACCAGGAAGAGAATAGACACGCCGTCTATATTCATCAGCCGTGGACTGGAAGAAAATGTGCGGAACAGTCCTGACTGCAGTCAGCGCGCTTGACGAAGTTCCGTTCGTTGCAACACGAGACGGTCAGCCAACGCGAATGCCGCAAGGGCCAGATATTGCGATGAAGGAATTTCCGTCCGCTTCGTCACCGCTGTCAACCACGGCGGGGCGCCTGTTCGCGTCTGCCCAAAATTCTGACGTAGCATGGAATATCATTGGGGACGTTGCAGCTTCTTGCGGAGTTCTTCGATGGCGGCATATTTAAAACAGCCTTGTAGATGATCGTTGACCATTCCCATTGCCTGCATGAACGCGTACGACGTTGTGGGGCCGACGAACTTCCAGCCGCGTTTTTTGAGTGCCTGTGACATCTGTTCCGCTTCGTGGCAGGTTGTGCGAAACAGTGCGTCCGCTTTGGATTGCAGTGGTCCCCTGCTCTGCGGCGGTTCGTGTTGCCAGAACCATGCTGCCAGTGATCCGAATTCCGTTTCCATTTCGATCGCGCGGGCGGCGTTGTGGATCGTGGCCAGGATCTTTCCCTGATGGCGAATGATGCCCTTGTTTTGCAACAGCTTGGCGACCCTGCGATCATTGAATGTTGCCACTTTGTGAAAATCGAAGTTCTCGAACGCGACTCGAAAAGCGTCTCGCTTCCGAAGAATCGTCAGCCAGCTTAGTCCAGACTGAAAACCTTCCAGGCAGACTTTTTCGAACAGCCGATGGTCGTCAACTGTGGGATGTCCCCACTCATCATCGTGGTATTTCCTGTAGTCAGCGTGGCCTTGGCACCACCAGCAACGTTCAGTGCCGTCTGCACCGGCGAATAGCCCGGGATTTTGCTCAGTCATCGATTGCGTCCTTCGGTCCGTGTGAGTTTCGTCGTACAATAGGTAGTTCGCTGGAACCATGATGGCGTTTTGCCGCGAGATCTGAGAATCCAGGTCCATTCTCCCTGTTTTTCCGTTCTTTCCGCTGAACAATGGACGCCACGCAGTCGCCGTTCGGGTTTCCGAACGTCGCGGCAATCAATTCGTGCAGTCATTCAGACTTCATTACCTGTTTACTTCTTTCCACAGTTCCGGTCATGACGAATTCCTCGCCTCGCATCGCTTTGGTCCTGCTTGCCGCCACGATTTTCTCGACGTCGATCCTGCACACGCCTGTGCGTGCGGATGACGCTGATTCGGACTTTACGTTTGCGGCGGGATTTTATCGCAAAAATCGCTGGCAGTATTCTGCGGACGCGTTCAAGAAATTCCTTGATCAATACCCGGAGCATCCGCGCGCCACGATGGCCCGTTTGTATTACGGACTGTCTTTGAACTCTCTGGAAAAATATGTTGAGTCACGTGAGCAGCTGCAGTTGTTTGTGAAGGCTGATCCCAGGAACCGTTACGCGCCCGATGCCAGGTACCGCATCGCAGAAGATAGTTACTATCTGAAAAACTATGCGGAGGCCATCACCGAGTTCGGGGACTATCTGACAGATCATCCGGGCCATGAATTAAACGCGTGGGCGCGACTGTTGCAGGGAGAAAGCCACAACCGGTTGAAGGGATTTGTGGAGGCGGAAGCCGTCCTGCGACCTCTGATCGCGTTACCACCTCCGGCCAATATTCTGGCGGACAGCAACTACGCACTTGCGGAAGCATTACAGGGGCAGAGTAAGCTCAAGGAAGCGGCTGATCTGTATGAAACAATTGCGGAAATGAAGTCAGACGGCTTCTCGCACAAAGCGTTGTTTCGTCTGGCGGGAATTCTTTACGACAACGAAGACTTTGGGAATGCTGCACTCGCCTATGACCGGATCGTGTCGGAGTTCAGCGATAAGCCGCTTGTTGCGACAGCTGCGTTACAGGCTGGCGTTGCTCGATTTAAGATGAAGCAGTACCCGGAAGCGTACTCTCGATTTGATCAGGTGCCGGCCACATCCGAAGTCAGACGTTATGTGGGATTATGGAAAGGTCTGTGTCTGCGAGATGCTGGTCGACTGCCCGAGGCGCGCACTGTGTTCGCGGCAGCGTTTACGGAAGCGGGCGACACGCCACTGGCTGCCGAGATCATGTTTCATCGAGCTCAACTCGAAGCCATGGACAACAAGAACGACGTGGCGGCTCAGATGTATCTCGATTTGACGGCTCGTTGGCCTCAGGATGTCAAGGTTCCCGTGTCGTTGTTTAATGCGGCTGAGCTACACATGGAGTCGCAACAGCTGGACGCGGCGCAGGGCGTTCTGAATCAACTGGAGACCGACTTTCCGGAGCGTTCAAAAAGTGCTGCCGTGATGGTACTGCGCGGCCGATTGTTGCTAAACCAGGGAAAGACAGACGATTCCGTCACCACTCTGCGAGCGGCTGTGGCGATCGAAGAGGGAAGTTCGCAGGAAAAGCTGGCTGGCAACTATCATTTGATTCGAGCTCTTCATCGAGCGAAAAAGTATGATGAGGCAATTGCCATCTACGAACCGCTGCAACAGGAGTTTAGTCGTCCCGAGGCGAGCAACTATTCTGGAGCCGTTTCATTGGCGGCTATCAGTAGTCTGGAACTGAAAAAGTATGCTCAGGCCTGGCAGTATGCCGATGCGTTTCTGCAGTTGGAGTCGCAGCCTGAAAAGCTGCCTGACGCCCTGGCGACTCGCGCTGTTGCAGCCAGTCACCTGAATGAGTTCGACAAAGCGAAAGTTGACCTCGAACGACTGACAAAAGACTTCCCCAGGAACTCGCAAACATGGATGGCCGTGCTGCAATCTGCGGAAGCTGCGTGGCAGCAGGAAAACTATGCACAGTCTGCGGGGCTATTTGAACTTGCGGCGCAACACGACGACAAGCGAGATCTTGAAGCCGCTTTGTCCGGAGCGGGATGGAGCTATTATCGTCTGGGCAATTTTAAAAAGGCAGATGAACTGTTTGGGCGAATACTCACGAGCTTTCCTGATTCCGTCGAAGCGGCCTACATGCAGGCGATGAGTCTGCAAAAGGCAGATAACTCGGCGGCAGCGGCGAGCCGCTTTAAGCTGCTGTTCGAAAAACTTCAGCAGAATCCCGACGCCGCAAAGAGTCCGGAAAAGGTCCCCTATTTTCTGGACAGTGGTCGCATGTCTGCGCGACTGCTGGAACTTGATGGCCAGGTCGACCAGGCCGATCAAATGTGGGATCGACTGGCAACTACGTTCGCCGCATCGCCGGAACTTGACAATATGCTGGACGAATGGGCGCGAATGAATCTGAAGCATCAACGCTACGAACGGTCCGATGAAATCTATGGTCGATTGATTAAAGATCTTCCGAACAGCAGGTTCTCTGGCACTGCTCGATTGTCTTTGGCAGAGAGCGAGATGCAGGCTAATCATCTGGACGCTGCACTCAATGAATTCATCGCGATCTCGATGCACGAAACCTACGCCGATCAGGAAAAAGAAGCCGCCCTGTTTCACGTCGTGGACATCTATGCGGCTCAACAAAAGTGGCCAGATGTCATCAAGTCTGCAGAACAGTTTGTTGTCAGCTACGAGACCAGTGAACACGCCCCCATGGTTCGGTTGCTGCATGCTGATGGTCTGCTGGATCAAAGAAAGTTCGCGGATTGCCGTGTGGAACTGGATGAACTGCGAACTGCTGTACTGAATCAGCAGATTGCCGCTGACGAATGGACCGAACGCATCTGGGTCGTTCTGGCTGAGTTGGCGCTGGTGGAAAAACGATATGCCGACATCGACGCGACTGCTGAGGAACTGGAATCACGGGTTCCGACGTCTCGGCTATTGTTCCAGATCCGTAATGTGCAGGGAAAACGCTGGAAGTCTCAGGCCCCTCCAGATTTTGCTCGCTCGCGAGACTACTTACTGCAAGTCGTTCAGGACGAGCACGGTAAAGGAACCGAGACTGCCGCGAGGAGTCAGTTTTTGATCGCCGAAACGCTTCTGATGGAGAAGAACTACGCCGCAGCAGCTCGGGAGTTTTACCGCGTCTACTTAAACTACCCCTTTGTGGAACTTCGAGCGGGAGCGTTACTTCAGGCCGCGCAGTGCGAAATGGAATTGAAGCAAACCGACCAGGCTATTCGCAGTTTGGAAGACCTGATCGCTGATTTTCCAAAGACTGAGTACGCAGAAACGGCGAAGGCACGTTTGAAGGAATTGACCGAGAAAAAATAGCAACGTCTGTTGTGTTTTTCGTCCTGTCGGGTTCGTTGAGTTCGGTTGCAGATTCTAGTGTTTCAATGGTCTGCGGAGCCAACCGTCCTGCTACAATCGTCGCGTTCACATTCATTTGAAAGGCCGGCTGTTCGCCCGTTTTTTCTCCCTTCCGCTTATCCCGTCTTATTGTTTTCATCCATGAGTCGTTCTGCATATCCAAGAGTTGTGTTGTTGGTTTCGGGGATGCTGACCTGTATCGCCCTGCCCTGCGTGAGTTACGCGCAGTCTGCGGATGTGGATGGCGCGGCTGTGGAAAGTTCCGCCGTCGACACGGTGACGGGCGGCGACGCGGTGCTGACTTCGGCGATTCCGAATTCTCCACAGGAAGTCGTGAAAGCCATTGGTTGGCCATTTGCTGTTGTGTTTGGTGTGGCTTCCATTGTGGCTATGTGGTGCGGTATTGAGCGACTGGTTCTATTACGAACGCGTCGTGTGATCCCTCGCGCTTTTGTGGATCGATTCCTGCAGCACCTGCGTTCCGGGCGAATGGACAAGCCCAATGCGATCGCAGTCTGTCAGCAGGATGGAAGCCCGATGGCCGATGTCTTTTTGCACGGTGTTCGCAAGTGGGGTAAGCCCAGCGTAGAGATCGAACAGGCGGTTATCGACGGCGGTGAACGACAGGTTAGTCAGCTGAAAAAGCGACTGCGCGTGTTGAATGGCGTAGCGACACTGAGTCCTCTGGTTGGGTTGCTGGGAACCGTCATCGGGATGATTCAGGCGTTCAACGATATTGCTCAAAGTAATGCGATGGGGCAGGCCGAGCAGCTGGCACGAGGTATCGCGATGGCACTGCTGACGACCGCCGCCGGCCTGTTTATCGCAATTCCAGCGCTGACCGCGTACCTGTTTCTGTCCGGGAAAATTGATGGGCTGGTGATGGAAATGGACCGTTTGGGCCAGGAACTGGTGCACCTGATTTCCGGTGAAGCTTTGCGAGATCGCGGCGCAACCAAACCACGGGAAGCTGTGGCATCGAAGGCGGCACCGAATAAAAGAGCCGGTGAACCGTCGTGATGATCCGCGATAGCCGTGGCTGACGCGATCTGTCGGAATCGTTTCGTTGCGACTGTGACAACTTGACTCAGCGTTGTTAAGTGCCTGAAATAGCTACAGTTGATGGTATCGTGCATTCGAGTAGTCCCCATCCGGGAGATCAAACATGTTGTCGATCATCGTGCCCGTTATGAACGAAGAAGGCAGTTTGCGTCTGTTGTGGGAGGAGATTGTCGCCACAGCTCAGGATGCCGTTGACAAGTTTGAACTCATTTTCATCGATGATGGTTCGACCGATTCGTCATGGACAGTGATTTCTGAATTGATCGCCGCTGACGACCGGATCAGTGGTATTCGCTTTCGTCGTAATTTCGGCAAGGCGGCTGCATTGACCGCTGGCATGCGTGCCGCAGACGGAGATCTGGTCCTGATGATGGATGCCGACCTGCAGGACGATCCGGCGGAGATTCCTGCGATGTTGAAGCTGATTGAGGCTGGGCACGACGTCGTCAACGGTTGGAAGAAGCACCGTCTTGATCCGTGGCACAAGGTCTATCCCAGTCTGGTGTTCAATTGGATGGTCAGCAGGATGACCGGGTTGAATCTGCATGACCACAATTGTGGCCTGAAGATGTTTCGTTCGGGTGTCGCATCAGAAATCAATATCTACGGTGAGCTGCATCGGTTTATTCCGGTGCTGGCGTTCGCTCGTGGATTCAAGGTGACGGAAATGCCCGTTCATCACCGTTCGCGCCAGCATGGCGAATCGAAGTACGGCGTGCGACGATTTATCAGAGGGCTTCTGGATCTGTTGACGGTTACATTCCTGATCAGTTTCGGCAGGCGACCGCAGCATGCCCTGGGCGCCGTCGGACTGTTCTTCTTTGGGATTGGAGCTGTTGGTTTGGGATTTCTATCCCTTGTGTGGTTGGTCAATGCTGTTGGCCTGATGGCCACTGAGCCCATTGGCAGTCGTCCGTTATTGGCGTACTCGATCGCTGCAACGTTACTTGGTGGCCAGGCGATGTCTTTGGGGCTGCTGGCGGAGTTGATCGTCGCGTATATGGGTAACACTCGAGATTCCTACAGCATTTCTGAACGCCGAACGCACACTGGCGAAGTAGATATTCCCGCAAAGTCCTCGTAAACGTTGGGCGTTCGAGTGCCGGTTACGGAAGATTGCGGACGCGAAATAACTGCACATTCGTCCAGCTATCGCCGGTGCCACGCAGTGCCCCGCTGCCTTCCCATGACTGCAGTTCCTTTTGTTGCTGCTGAGTAAGTCCGGAGAACAGGCTGGTCGACAGGGTTGTGGGGATTTCAACTACACCCATATTCTGCAGGTCTGTGAAACGTTGTGGCACCACGTATTTCGAGTAGCCATAGGTCAGACGGTATCGGAGGACTTCGGACCAGTTGACGACGATGTGCGTTATCCTGTTTTCGCTCAGGACTGTGCGGATCTGTTCCGCTGACTTCATTTGCTGAAGTTCTGCCGGAGTTGAATAGCCCGGTTCCCTGCTGGTCCACTGCTGAAAGATGCTCTCGTCAAACACGGTGTTGTAGACGAGATCGAAAGTCGCATCGAAGACCTGCGCTTCACCGATCATCAGAACGCGAGCATCCTTCTTCAGGACCGCGTTCAGGAATTTCAGGTCCTGGCGAATTGGCAGTTCACGCGCAGCCGCAAGTTCTCTGAGGCCCACATGAAAACCAATCACATGCTGATCGCGGCAAAGTCCGTAGTTGAAGATTGCACACATCGATAGCGTGGTCAGGATAAAGTACCGCCACGCTGTCAACGTGCTGATGTGCCACGCGGCTCCTGCCAGAACGGCCGTGATTGGGATCAACGGAATCCAGAAACGATCGATTCTGTGAGTGAACAACCACCACGTCGCCAGCAGCCAGACTGCGTGAAACCACAGCCAGGCGACTGTAGTCTTGCGCCGCATCAGTAGCATGGCGGGTACTGCAAAGGCGAACAGAAAACCGTTCTGCCAGTCGTTCTTAACAGCCACGGCGGCAATGTGTTCCGGGATTCGCGACAATTGATGTTCGGATGCGCTGTGTCCGTTTTTCCACTTGGTGTCCATTTCCGGGCTCCATTCGTTTGCTCCGAAAACGCTGTATGCCAGGGGATAAACCGGGTTTCCTGTCGCAATGGCATTCTTCAGTAACCAGGGCCCGATGGCGATCGTCACACCCGTGACGAAGATCGCGGCATTGACGCCGACCGCTCGAAGCAGCGTTGTTATTGTGTCTGAACGATCCGCTGAAAAACCGCGTACGACAACGGCGAACAGAAACAGACCAATCGGCAGCACAACAGACAGGACGCCGGGATACTTCGATGCCATGGCACTGCCCGCCAGGAATCCGGTGATGGCGATGAGTTTCGCTCGGGTTCGTGAATCGTTAACTCTTGCCGCCAGCAGTGCCACCATCACGCTGGCGATCAGGTAAAATGTGATCGCACCTTCGGCATAGGCGATCGTCGAAATGCGCACCACCCACGGCGTGGAAAGAAATGCCACACTCGCGATAAAAGCCGCTGTCTGTCCGAACCAGCGACGCCCAATGGCGAAGACGGCTAACGCAGAGAGTATCTGAAACGCCGCTAACGTCAGCTTCCCCGCGATTGCTCCTCGCCACCAGTCGCCCTGCAGTACCATGGCTGCAAGGCTCAGCATTTCGCTCAGAAACGGAAAGCTGGTGTAGACGTTGTGTTCCAGCGTGTAAACCTGACCGGCCTGAAACCACTCTTTGGGTCCCTGCATGTGATATTCGCGGACGTCGAAGTCGAACGGAGGTGTCATCCCTCCGAGTCCAATGTGCAGACCGAACGCCAGCAGTGGGCAACAGAACAGTAGCTTCAGACGTGCTGACGTTGGGCTGTCTGAGACCAGCGGGATTTCGGTAAACGTCTCTGTGGGCTGCTGACGTCGAAACAGAAACAGCGCGCTGACGAGCAGACCGATGATCCCCGGCGCAAGAATCGCGGTCGGTGTAAGCTGACCAGCCAGACCACAAGCGAGAATCCATAATGTCTGCAGAGAGATTCCTGTTCCCAGTACGATGACCAGTCGTTCCGATGTCAGCAGCCGTGTGTTGTTTAGTAGTCGGCGACACGCGATATTTCCCATACCCCATGCAACGGTAAGCAGCATCGCCGCGGTCAACATGAATGGCAGGCGGTCGCCCAGGTTTTGCCAGCCCGTCGTCTGGTCGTTAGGGATGCTGTAGTCCAGGGGATTCAGGACCGTCAACCAGTTTGCCCTTAGTGAACTCCAAATCTCACTGCGGAGTTCAGAGGTGTTAGGCATCTGTTGCCGAAAGAAGTGAACAAGAAACGCAATCACCCAGACCCCGGAGCAGATTGCTGGCAGGGATGATGGTTTCGGTACTGATTCTGGTTCGGTGGCCATCGGAAATCACAGTGTGCCGGAAGTCGTCTGTTTTCAGCTATACGACGTCGTCGCCCCGAACGCCTGAAAATTTCGGGCAAATGAAAACGTTGTCGAAATGAAGAGGGAGCGTCAAAAAAAACAGCGGCATACGGAATGGTCCGTGTGACGCTGCAGTGATTTGATGTTTCACACCGGATCAGCCAGTGGCCAAATCCTGTCCTAATTGCTTAGACCAATCAGACGTTTCAGCACGCCGGTTTTGGGCACTACGGTGTTGTGATTCTGTTTCGACGAGAACCAGGAGACCTGAGGCTTTTCGGAAGCCGCTTTAGCGGCGTCTTCAGCGGGATCTGCGTCGTAGTTGATGTCAGATGGAGAGGGTGTGAGCTTCGGCTTACTGTCGCCATCAGCGGGTGCTGGCGGGACATCAATCACGGCTTCGGATTGGAGTGCCGTTGGTGTTTTTTCCGTCGCTGGAATTGGTTGCAGAGTGGGGATCTCATTCGCCCATGGGGCTGATGTCGATTGGTGCGCTGTGCTGTCCGGCACTGAGTTGGACCACACAGTCGTGCTGGAAACTTCCGTCGCGCACTCTGTCATGCAGCGGCCGTCAACGATCTTGTAACCGCACAGTTTTAACGCTGCTTCTGCCTGACGTCGGACGCCACGGTCGCAGTCGGCCAGAGTGTGCTGCAATGCATGGATTACTGGAGCACCGCAGATGCAGCGATTGCGTCGAATCTGATCGCCGATTTCGTCGGCGGCTTTACTTCTTACTCGTTCGTCACTGTCATTCAGGGCGTAGATAAACGCATTCATGATTTGTGGGTGGCAGACGCAATCGTATCGATCACCCAGCTTATGAATGGCGTTGCGACGGTGTGTCGCATAGCAGCCAGTCTTTGATTCCTGAATCAATTCGGCAATCTCGCGGCATTCACCGGTGCTGCAGCAACCTCCGTCACCGCTGCACGAATCTCCGCAAACAGTCGCCGGTGCACCGCATGATGTTGGCGCACAGCAGGTCACCGGAGTGCCGCCGGAGTCGCAGCCCGACGGCTTGACGTTCGAACAATTCCTCTGATAGCGATAGACATTGACATGGCATGGTCGTGAGATTGTTGGCTGGCAACTCAACGGTTGACACGACTCAGCACACTCACAGTTTTTTCGGACACCACTGAATTCAAACAGCCCGGCATGAATGTTGTCGCAGGTCACTGTGAGGAGACTTAGGATTGTCAGAGAATAAATCCAATTCATAACTTTGCTCCCTGGGGATACGGGGCCCCGAAAACGGCCAGTCGTTTTGCTAATCGACTCCAACGCTTAGTCTGTCGCCAGAACGCTTGTAGCGCGCTCAGCGGTTGCCTGCATGGCAACGCGTGTGAGGGTCTGTCCGATGCTATCGACGTTGAGAATTGGCCTGCTTGAAGCCGTTGATTGCGTTATCCGTTAGCAACTAACGCAACGATTGAACACCATTGTGAGAGTCGTGGAAGCTGGGGAAAGTATCCCGGCATTCAACGCTTGAATGACCGACACAACCGCACAATGCTGTACAAACGGGTGTTAAAGCAGGAGGTCTGCGGAAAGCGTTCCCGCAAAAAGCATTGTGTTTTATGTGAGGGTCGATCGGAATGAACGATGAGGCAGCGCAAAAAGGCGGTCCTGTTTGCGTGCTAGCCTTTTCGCAGGCAGTCGATGCCCATGTAGGCGGTGATCCCCGCAGCAATCAAAAACAGCACGTCGTACATTGTCTGCCCTCCAAACGGCCCGTGAGGCAGTACGAGATCCGCGAGGCAGGCCAATCCCATCAGGCCTGCGATGGCCAGAGAGGCGTAAACAATGTTTTGAGTGAGACCCGACATGGGAAAACCCGGCAGACAGGACGAACGACAGGACGACGAGAGAGGCGTCACGACAGCATCGCGAGACACGAAGTATAGGTTTTAAGCGCCCGTCGATGCCAGCAGGAATCCGCTTCCGGATAATGATTGAGCGAAACTTACACGATTGAAATGGTCGTCAGGCCGCTCGGTGAATCGGCTGACGGCGTGGCAGCCGGATGCTGAACATGCTCCCCAGTCCGGGGCCAGGACTCGACGGATCGATGGTGCCGTGATGATCTTCGATAATGCGATGGGTAATACTGAGGCCGAGCCCGGTGCCCTGCCCTGTTTCTTTTGTGGAATAGAACGGTTCAAACAGTTGCTCGATGTTCCTGGTCGTCATTCCATGACCGTTATCCAGAATGTCGATTACGACCCAGTCCGTTTGATCTTTGATTCGAATTTCCACCTTACCGCCCGAATCAGTCGCCTGCAGACCATTAACGATCAGATTCAGCATCACCTGCTTGATCTGCGACGAATTGACTTCGATGAATAAGGCATCGGAACGAGTGAACATGATTTCGCGATCTAAATACTGATGCATCGGACGAACCATCGCGATCACCTCACCGATGATCCGCGTCAGATCATCCGGAGCTGTTGGAAGTTGTCCGCTGGTGGATTCATCAGCACTGTCACTGCGTGAAAAGTTCAGCAGCCGTTTTGTAATTTCGCCGCAGCGTTTCGATTCCCGTTGAATCATCGCCAGACGATCCATCGCGACCGCTGTATCGGGATCATCCGGATCCAGTTGTTCGAACAATCTCATCTGCAGCGACTCCGCCGAAATCGTAATCGACTGCAACGGATTGTTAACTTCATGAGCCAGTCCGGCTGCCAGAATGCCAACGTTTGCGAGTCGCTCTGACCGTACAAGCTGCCGACTGCGTTCTTCAACTTTCGCGTTCAGGTCATCTTCGGATTCCTGAAAGCGATCTGCCATGCGGTTGAAGTTCTCGACCATGTCGAAGAATTCGTCCTTCCAGGGCGTTACCGATCCCAGCCGAAAACGTGTGTCTCCGTTGGCGATTCGAGACGCTCCGTGGGCAATTGTTCGTAGCGGATTGGATATCCATTGAAAGCCGCAGAAAATTGTAATCGCATAAGACACCAGGCTGATGGCCGCCAGAATCCATACGCGTCGCTGCCACAACGACGACTTGGCGGTTTTGGCTCTTAGCTTCGCCAGAACGTAGTTCTCTTTTTCGTACGCGGGCAGCCGCTGCAGGTGGAAAGTGATCTCCGCAAGCACCGCGTGGACATTGTAGTTGGTGACGTGCAGCTGGCGTTCTCGATGGTCAATGGCGGTTGTGGCAAACGAACTGATTTCCTTCTCAAATACCTCAAGGGCCATTAGATGGCGCGTTACCGCCTCCATGTTGCCCTGAAGAATCTTTGTCTGCGGTGAAAATCCGGGCCCGCGATCGTTGTTGATCTTTTCACTACGCTCCCAGAATTCTTTTGCCTCTGCCTGAGCGGCTCGCACATTTTTTATGTAACGATTCTGCAGGCCAAAGATTATTTCTTCGCGTGAGAGGTCTGTGCGGCGCTCTTTGACGGCTTTTGCCGCATCCAACAGCGGATGCAGAATCATGTTCACTTTTTCGAGCAGCTGCGCTTTGTCAGGACTCTTGTGAGCAAGGAATTCTATTTCGCTGAGAGCGATCTGGTGCTGTTGCAGTGCCCACAGTGCGGCGATGGTCATGATGCACATGAAGCCCAGCGCAACCAGGAAACCGGTGACGAGCCGTCGACGGATACTTCGCAGAAAGAACACGCAAACCTCCATGTTTACGATTGTGGCCGCGTTGACAGTCAGCCCACAAGGTTGCCGAATTCTAAATATCTCGCATGATCTGCGATAGCCGAGAACCGGCAAAACCCGCCGACCACAACCGAAGCCACCCGATGGGCGTCATCGCGGTTTTAACGACGTGTTTTGTTGTAGAGTTCCTTCATCAGCGAATCGATTGCTTTGGCACGCTTCGCCATGCACTGAGCGGTATGTTCCTGTTTTTGCTCGTTCGCCGCGGCGATGTTCAGTTTGGACAGCATTTCGAAGTCGACCTCCCAGCCGTTCTCTTTGGCTGCCTGGGTCAATTCGCTTTGAGCGGCGGACAGAAAATCGAGAAACTCACGCCTGATTTCCGCCGAGGCAACTCGGTACGGCGATTTTAAAGCCAGCATGGGCGGCATTTCTGCAGTCTCTTTTTCCGTTTTCGATGGATTAGACTCAGATAGCTCTGATTCATTATCGCGGCCACTGGTCAGTACGATGAAACGTACAAATCCCAAAATCAACGCCGGGCAGATTAAGAAGAGGCCTTCCGAGATTTTTCCCAGAGCCAGCAGTACCAGGCCGAATGTGCCAAAGATCAAAAACAGGTACAGCGAAATTCGACTAGCCCAGGGCTTGCCGGGTTTCTTTTTCGTGGTGACCGCAGCCGTCGGAAGCACTGGCGCAGGAGCATCAACGACTGGGCTGGTGATTGCAGGAAAATCTTCAACGTTTGCAACCACGACTGTCACATTGTCCGAACCGCCTCGGTAGTTCGTAAGGTCAATCAGCAGGCGCGACGCTTCTGTCGGAGGCAGATTGCCGGCGATAGCTCCGATTTCGGCATCGGACACATGATTGGTGAGTCCGTCTGAGCAGATCACAAATCGATCGCCCTTCTGAACATGAAACGGTCCCTCAATATCGATCTGTACGTTTTGGTCTGGTCCCAGGCACCGTGTGATGACGTTCCGCGGATGCAGCAAGTCGACAGTTTCCGCCGTCGCCCTGCCCTGACGAATCATTTCCCATTGCAGACTGTGATCAAACGTCAGCTGCTGGATTTCGGAATTCCGCACTCGATAGACTCGGCTGTCACCAACATGTCCGACGAATGCGCCATACGGTGACAACGCCAACACCGAACACGTGGTGCCCATGTCAGCGAACTCGGGATTCTCGCGTGCCTTGTCGCTGATCGCTCGATTGGCCGCAGTGATGGCTCCGAGCAAGCGTTCTCCGATGGAGTTGGCATCGATCTTGAAGTACGCCAGTGGGAGAGTCTCGACGGTAATCCGACTGGCGAGATCGCCAACAGAATGTCCACCCATTCCATCAGCCACCGCGAACAGATGCCCACACTGTTCCCACTCGGTGTACTCTTTGCACAATCGCACTGCCAGCGAGTCCTGGTTTGCAGCTCTGCGCATGCCGACGTCGGTGCGAGACGCGTATTGAACCAGTGGCTGTGTATTCATGAAGAAACTTCGGCTGTTACTGCTCGAAACCTGCGGGGTACACCTATCCGAAACGCGAAAACTCTGCCCATTCCGCAGAATTTAATCCCGATTCCGGGTGCCCCCTTCAGTTTACCTTTGTGCAGAAGTCTAGTTCGCCTTCGCAACAACGCAAATCACTTACTGACAACGTGTCCCACAGCGATCGCTGTCAGAAGGCAGGAAGGCGATTGTGCTGCAAGAAACGTCGTCGGAACCTGCGTAAGTCTGGGGGACCAATTCATAAACGCAATATATTTGGACGTTTTTCGGGGCACAAACTGATCTTGGGGGACTTTTGTGATTTGAGTTACCCTGCGGGCCTTCTAACACGGGAGGCTCACGAGCTGACGTTCAAAATGCTCAGTGTCGCTCTGAAATGGCGACTCTACAACTAGATCCACCGTCTACTTCCCCCAACCCGTGCCCCCATTTAGTGGTCACATCTTCTCTTTCCACCATGTCTCGCACGATTCTATTCATCGCTGCATCGTTGTTGCTGTCACAGACAGGCTGCGTGCATCGCCGAGTCACGATCAATTCCAACCCCGCGGGTGCGCTGGTCAGAATTGACGGCAAGGACATCGGCTATACGCCGGCGTCGATGGACTACACGTGGTATGGAACTCGCGAAGTTCAGTTGCTTAAAGATGGCTACGAAACACAAACACAGCTGATCGACATCTCAGCGCCGTGGTATCAACGATTTCCCCTGGACTTTGTCAGCGATAACTTCCTGGGAACTCATGTCCGCGATCATCGTCGCTACGACTTTCAGATGCAGCCCAAACAACCAGACGTTTCCTCCGACGTGATTGAACGTGGCCGCTCACTTCGAAGTGAGGCCGTTCACGGTCTGTAGGTCATGCCCGACATGACAATTTCGCAAAGACGTCGCCAATGCTAATCGCCGTTGCCCTCGCGTACGCCGCAGCGTAACGACCTTCAGAACCCGCGTCGTCTCAGAGCGACAACGGAGCATTTCCGAGCGTTAGCTCGCATGGGCCGACGGGCCGCCCGTCAGTTTTCGAAGGAGGCGGGTGTGACGCCGTTGCCTTTTGTTCCGTCGCTGCCGCGGACAATGCCTCGCAGGCCCAGCACTTCCGGGTGTCGCGCGACTTTATCACTGAAGATCTGCATGTCGGCAATCACGGGTTTCAGATTCTGCAGCAGGAGAGCGAGCGTGGCCGACGTGGAGTTCAGGTTTCGGTAAACATCGGGATCCGTCAACAACTTCTTGATTGTGCCGTCGTTCTCATTCATTAACTCCGACACGACGGCAAGTTCCCCCGTAATTCTCTCGATGTTGCCCAGGGACTGATTCAAACGGTTCACCATCGATTGACTGTGCTGCGCCAGCGGAGTCGTTGCTGTGTTGATGTTGGCAACCGTGGAATCTACCTGGCGAATCACCTGATTCACTGTCTGCAGCGTGTTGCGAGTTTCATTCAGGAGTTCCGGCAATGCTGACAAAGTTGCCTGCAGTTGTTGCTGATAACGTGGATCGCTGATCAGCGAGCCAGCGGCTGCCAGAGTTTCTTCAGCGGTTTTCATTGTTCGCGTAAATTGTTGCAGAGCGACCGCAGACCGCTCCATCGTGTTTACTCCATCTGGTCCAGTGCGTTCCATCAAGCGATTCATGTTGATGGCCAGTTTGCCCCATTCGCGTCCGGTATGTTCGAACGATGACAGCGTGGCGGACAACCGTTGCTCCATTTTTGCGGCCATATGCATTGGATCACTGACAGAGCGCCCGGCGATTTTGGTACCTGTTGCAATGGGTTGCCCCTTCATGCCCGGCAGGATTTCAATCGCGCCGTCGCCCAGCAGAGAACGACTGGCTTGTGCGATCGAATCGTCGCGGAAGGTAAATTCTGAATCGATCAGCGCGTTCACCATGACACCACGGCCTTCGGCCACAAGTTGCATTGACTGCACGTGCCCAATGCGAATACCGCTCAGCCTGATCGGAGTCTGCGGATTAATGCCCGATGCGTTTGGCAGCACGATGCTGATCTGCGTACCCGACTTCCAGTGATTACCGATGTCGCCAAACCGGAACACCATGACCACTGCGGCCACTAAAGCGACCACGGCCATCACGCCGACTCGAAATTCCTGTTTTTGTTCGTCCATGAACGTATTCCAATTCTGTCTGGCCTGATCAGGCCGCTTCTGTCGCTGTCTGTGGTGGTGATGCACTCAGTTTTTTTGCGTTGAGTTCGTCACCGACATATTCTTTGACACGCACATCTGTGCTGGCCGCTAAGTCGGCCAGCGTTCCGTCGAAGATGACCTGTGAATCTTCGCCATCAATTTTGCGTTTGGGGTAGAGCATGACGATGCGGTCAGCCACACGCTGTACCGTGCGAAGATCGTGAGTGACGATGATCCCGGTGACGCCATGTGCCTCTTTGACGGAATGAATCAAGTCGTCGATCCGCCGACTATTGACCGGATCCAATCCCGTCGTTGGTTCGTCGTAGAACATCACATCGGGGCTCAACGCTAAGGCCCGAGCCAACCCGACACGTTTCTGCATGCCGCCGGAAATTTCCGACGGTCGTTTGTGAACGATGTCGGCATCCAGGCCGACTTCTTCCAGTCGTGATACCACGATCCGTTGTACCTGCTGTTCGCTGTAGTTGCCGATTTGACGCAGGCCGAATGCGACGTTTTCGTAGATCGTCAGGCTGTCGAACAACGCGGCTCCCTGAAACAGATATCCCAGTCGCAATCGCTGCTCACGCTGTGTCTGAATGGAAAGGGACTGCACATCGCTTCCGAACCACTTCAGTGCACCGGCATTTGGTTTCAACAGTCGCATCATCACTTTCATTGTGACGCTTTTGCCGCACCCGCTTTCCCCCACAATTGCCACGGTTTCGCCGACAGAGATTTTCAGATTCAGATTCCATAGCACCTTTTGGTTGTTGAACACGCAACGGATGTTCTGCAGTTCAATCGCTGAAGACATCACCACGCTCCTGATATTGACAACGACGTTGCCAGAGACACAGCTTGTGGCCAGATCAGATAGTAGGTGTTGTTCAGTACGATCGTCAACAGAAAGTCCAGTCCCAGGATGGAAATGAACGACAGCACAAACGACTGCGTTGCTGCTCGACCCACGCCTTCAGCCCCAGCACCGCAGTGGAATCCTTGCTGGCAGGCGATGATGGCGATGGCACAGCCGAAGAATACGCTTTTGATCAGCCCTGCCCCGACGTCCCAGCCGGTGACAAACTGTTCTGTGTACATCCAGTACTCGTGGCTATTGATTCCCAGCACCTGCCAACTGAACAGCCAGCCAGCCAGAATACCGACAGAATCCGCGATCGCTGTCAGCATCGGAATCAACGTGACACACGCCAGAACACGCGGGACACCCAGATAGTTAATTGGATCGGCTCCCAATGCGCTAATGGCGTGCACTTGTTCTGTGACACGCATGGTGCCAAGTTCAGCGGCCATGGCGGAACCGACTCGTCCAGCCAGCATCGTTGCTGCCAGAACGGGGCCCAGCTCCGACACCAGAGTCATCGTGATAATGGCTCCCAGTCGAGACTCCATGTGCATCATTTTGAATTGCTGATAGGTCTGCACGGCCATCACCATGCCGATGAAGGTCCCGGTGATCAGGACGACGGGGACGCTGCGCACACCGACTTCGTACAGGATCGGCACCACAACGTGCCGTCGCGGTAAACCTCGTTTCAGGCTCGCCAGCATTTGTACAGCGAAAACTGCCAAACTGCCGAACGCGCAGAAAAATGCCTGCGTTAATCGGCCCAGTGCAGTGATCGGGTTGTGTGTTGCCGAAGTGATCATGTGTTGGAAGCGTCCTTGCTTCCGGGATTGTATTTCAGCAGGCGAAATCGGGGCGATACCAATTATCTGAGCGGAAACAGCGGCTGTTTTGTTGCCTGATTCACAATTCGCGGATGAAACGCGATTTATGCGGCCTGATGCAACGCGTCCCGGGCGATCACGCAATCCCTGAGAAGGGGATGCCGAGGCGTCAAATTGCGAATACGCGACGATACCTGCCGCAGGTCTGCGACGCCATGGGCGAGATTTCGCTGGCCGAGCAACATCGGCAGCGGATTCGGGAACGCCAGGGCATGGTGAAAGACTAGCGAAAAAATACGGATCGGTTGCAGCGTTGAATCTGGTAGCAAAAGCGAATACGCTGACAGGCCCCAAGACAGTGTTTCCTTTGCACTGCCTGTACCGTTCACGTGTTCTAGGACGTCTCGTTATGAAAACCTCTGCCCTCCTTGTCCTCACTCTTCTGGTTGCGTCTCCCCTGCTCCGCGCAGATGAAATTTCAGAAGCGGACACTGCCCTGATCAAGGCCGTCCGAGATGCTGGCGGACAGGCCACGCAACTGGCTCAAAACGACACACGCATCACGATTGCCTTTCACCTGTCGGACAAAGAGATCACAGACGACACGATTAAGATTCTGGCTGGCGCGAAGAATGTCTATTCCATAAATCTGCGAGGCACCAAAGTCACCAACGGGGGGATGGCTAATCTGGCGGGTCTCACAGAACTCGTTCGACTGCACCTGGAGAACACGGCCGTCACCGACGATGGAATCGCTCAGTTGAAAGGACTCACTCAGCTGGAGTATCTGAACATCTACGGAACACCGGCGACCGATGCCGCGCTGACACATCTCAATGGGATGAAGGGACTGAAGAAACTCTTCGTATGGCAAACCATGGTCACAGAAGCGGGCGAAGAAGCGCTAAAGGGGGCGTTGCCGGATATCGAGATCGTTCCGGACTTTAAGAAGGATCGCACGAAGGCGATCGTGGAAGCCGAACGAGCTGCTGAAGATGCGGGGAAAGAAGTGGAAGAACTGGCTGCCGCGATTCCGCTGGCGGAAGCAGCAGCGGCTGAAGCCGCAGTGAAGGCAGACGACGCAAAGAAAGCATTCGATGTTGAGAACGTGAAAGTTACGGAAGCAGACAGCAAGGTTAAGGAAGCCGAAAAGTCCCTGGTTGGGGCCAACAAAGCGGTGGAAGACCTGAAGAACAACGCCGACGCTCCGAAGGCCGTGGTTGAAGCCACCGCAGTTGCTGTTACAACAGCCACTAAAACGGTGGAAGAAGCGAAGGCCGCATTGGAAGCCGCCAAGAAGGCTGTTGAGCCAGCGATGAAAGCATCTACTGAGGCGAAGACAGCCGCTGATGCTGCGACTGCGAAGATCGCCGAAACCAAGAAGAAGTCAGAAGACACAATTAAGAAAGCCGCCGAACTGAAAAAGGCGGCTGCAGAGCTGAAGGCCAAGGGGTAGGTCGCCTTAGCTTAGCGTCCGTTCAACGTCGCAGTGTAACTTCCCGTCACATCCGGAAATTCCTCGGTCGTCGGTTTCAAGTGAAACAGAAACTGAGTATCCGGTCCGGCAGACAGGTTCGCTGCTGGTGTAAAGGATCCGCGATAGAAAACAGATCGTGACAGTCGCACTTCTGCGATGCGACCTTCGAATGGAAATTGGCCGGTTTCGTTTTTCCCGATCATGGTGGGTGCTCCCGGCCACTGCTCTTTCAGCAGCAGCGGCGCATGCAGTTCGGCAGGAAACGAAACATTCTCCAGACCCCGATACAACATGACAGAGCCCTTCGTTCGCTGACCATTGACCCAAATGCCAACTTCGCGAGTATCGTATGTGACAGCGACGTGAACCCACTGGCCGCCAGGGGTGACAACGTAGCAGTCCATTTTGCGCATAGCCGTATTTCACGGCGTTTTGTGGACGGCTCGGGGATAGGGATG
>CALFOL010000019.1 GCA_937919915.1 uncultured Planctomycetaceae bacterium | reverse complement strand
AACCTGGAATAACAGAATCAAAATCTGTTGTGTTACCGATTACACTATCGGGTTACGCCGTGTGCGGCGAATGTTAGAGCTATGCTCAACCTGCGGCAAGAGATCATCCTGCCGAACTCAGCGAATGAGAATCCGGCGGAAACCCTGCGGACGAAAATTAGTCGTTTCGCAGCTTGGAACCCATTTCTGTCAGTTTCAGGCGAATCTCGTTCAAAGACGTTACACCGAAGTTGCGGCTCGAAAGCAGTTCGTCCGGTGTGCGAGCGATGAGCTGACCAATGGTCTGAATCGCCAGGCGATTCATACACTTGCGAGAACGAACCGACAGGTTCAAATCGCCAATTGGGCGATTCATCAAGGCCTGCTCTTCTGCCGACAGGTTTTGGTCCGCAAAGTTGTCTCGCTGATGAACGCGATGCAGATTCAAACCGATTCTGAGACTATGAGCCGACAGCAATTCGCGAATTTCCAGCAAGCTGGTTTCGCCGAAGTTCTTCCCCGCCAGAAGTTCCTGTTCGCTGATTTCCGTCAGGTCCCCCAGCGTCATGATATCCATCGCCGCCAGACAGTTGCGGCTGCGGACTGACAATTCGAAATCGGTAACCGGACGCCCCAGCAGCTGCTTCATGCGAGCTTCCTGGCGAGCCTGATCTTCGTCGTAATACATGTCCTGAGTGGCTTCGATGTCCTTCAGGTACAGAATCGCGCGTTCGTGATTCGGATCGTACTCAACAATGCGTTTGAAGCAGAATGCTGCCTGCTGATAGCTTTCGCGATCTTCGTACAGCAGACCGAGATTCAGCAACGCTCCGATAAAATATGGAGGTCGCGAGAGGCTGCGTTCATAGTAACGAATTGCTTCTTCGTCGTTGCCACGCAGAGAGTTTTCGGCAGCCAGCCAAAACAGTGCCCGCGCGTGATGCGGGTCCATGTCAACAGCACGCTCGAAATATTCAACGGCCGTCAAAGCGTCCCCGCGATCCCCCCAGATACATCCCATCTGAAAGGAGTATTCGGAACGGCTGGCAGCTGACGCCGCTACGCTTCGCAACATTTGTTCTGCGATGTCCACACTGCCTGAAGCGCGAATCGCACCAGCCTGACGCAGTGTCGCGTCGATCTTGTCGTAGCCGTTGCTGGCGGCTTCTTCAAATCGCTGAGCGGCCTCGGTGTGACGACCGAGCGACGTCAACGCCTGGGCGTGAAAGTAAATGGCGACGCCGTCTTTTGTGACCTTATTCAGCAAGACATCTGCCTGGGCGTGCCTTGACAGCAGATAGGATGCAACGCCTGCCCGGGCAAGTACGGACTCAGACTCTTCGCCAGCCTGAATCTTCTGATTCAGCTCAGTCAGCCCCTGTCGCACCTCAGTCGCCTGTTGGCTAACGAGAGCGTTACGAAGAGCTTCTACCTGATCAACAGTCAACGCACTGCTGAGGCTAAGTAACTCGGATACATTCACAACGTTTGCTACTGACACAGACGTCTATTCCTTTGGCTCTGGGCGACCTGGGGGGAGTTCAAGCGATGTGTGCTTACATCGCCTCAATTTACGAAACCCTCGAGTTTATCGCAAATATTGGCTTGACACAAACAAGACGGAAACATTCTCGTCAAGTGGCATCGAAAATGCCCGCAGATGACGGCATCGTCGACGGTGGCTAGCGATTTCTCTGTCGAAATCACCGGCCGTGGAAGTCCGAATCATGAGACACCAGAACGAGAGTGCCAGTTCAGGGGCACCGCCAACGGGAAGCCGGACATTATCTGGGCCGAATTCAATGTCCCACGACAACAATGGCTGTCGTGGGACGCAATGGACGCTATGGGATCGGCAGCGAAACGGAGCCACTGCGAAGAAGATTACTCCTCTTCCTCAGACTCCTGATTCAGATCGATGCCGTATTTTTTCCAAAGGCGTGTTTCCCATTCGGTACCCGCCGGGCCATCCAGCTGTTGCTGCATGACATTCAGTATCGGGCTGTCACGGAATGAAAACTGCTGACCCTCTGTCGCAAAACGCTCACGAAGTGAATCTTCGCCGATCTCAGGTGTCGGAAATCGATTCGTGACCTGCACCAGGTAGTACTTTGACAAATCGCCATTCGGAACAACATCAACATCTTCATCCGCCATACCCTCAAAGACCACTTTCATAAAGTCCTCTCCCACCTGCTCCAGCGAGCCGCCAATGGAATCGTCGAAAGTAATCTGTGACATCGTGGCTTCGGGACGTTGAAAGCTCATCGGAGAGGCTGAGGAAGTTCGCAGCCACGAGAACGGCTGGGATCTTCGAACCGCCAGGGCTGGTCCATTTTCCTTGCCATTGACTGTCTGGCTGGCCAGTGCGACGACCATATCCTGACGCTCATCCCCCTCTTTGGCCGCCCCATCACGAACAACCTTCGCCAACTCTTCGCCCCGCGTCTTCAATAGTTCCCGAGCCTTTCGGCGTTTCCATGCCAAAACGACTTCTTCTTTGACCCCCGGGTCATCCAGTTTGGGAACATGCGATAGTGAAAAGTCTGTCGCCCAATAAACATAGTGACTGGTGCTGCCATCCTGACTGGCTGACGCTCGTTCTGCAATACGCACAAAATACAATTGCGCGTCGTCATTCTGCTCTTCACCAGAGAACGACCGAAAGACAACGGAAGCTACACTGGGAGACTGTGCTGCCATCATCGGATTAGCGACTGGTTCGGTGGCTTTGCCGATCAAATACTCTTCGCTGGAGTACAGGTCATAGTCGTTTTGCAATGGCGTTTCGACATACGAAAACCCATTCTTTGTGGCGAACGCTTTCAGCCTGCCATTAAGTTCGGCATTGAAAGACTGCATCGACTCACGCAACTCCTTCAGTGCTTTTTGCTGATCCGTATTGTCGTAGCTGTACTTGACGGTGTCCTGCTCGATCGATGAGAACCGGTGAGCAGCGCGTTCGCTGGCCAGGGTTTCCATCAATTTCCGTGCCGCCTGTAGTTTCTCTTCAACCAAAGCTGCGACTCGTTGCCGAGTCAGTTCGCCACGAATTTCCTGCTTCAGCTCATCGTCGAGTGTTCGGTACTCGTACTTGATCTCCGGTGGTTTTTCGGTGGCATCTGCTCCTCCTGCCGGGACATCTGGAATCGTGAGTGAGGCAGCAGGGGCTGCAGGTGGATCCGCTTGAGCCTCTGCTGCGGGAGGATCTGCTTTCTCTGGAGCAGCACCCTCATCGGCGATGAAGTTCTCCAAAACCTGTATCTGGGTTGAGTCAACGGAATCTGTTTCCGTAGTCGCTGCCTTATCAGCAGGTTCCGGTTTTGGCTCCGGTTTTGGTTCCGGTTTTGGTTCCGGTTTTGGTTCCGGTTTTGGTTCCGGATCTTCTTCTCCGGTTTTCTCGTCGTCGGCTTTCTTTTCGTCGTCAGTTTTCGGGAAGTCCGGCATCACCGGCGTTCGAATCATCGACGTCTCTTTTTTCTCGTCATAAAACGTTTGGATATCCGCGTCAGAGATTTCGGGAAGCTCTGTTTCCAGCGACTTCGTATTCAATTCCACATAAGCCAGTTCTGCTCGAAATCGACGTCGAAATCCAGGACTGCCGGGCTCAATCTGACTTGGCAACTTCGTCTTGAACTCCGTGAACAACGTGTCGATTTCGCCGCTTGTCGGATGAGCAATCTGATCCACGAAGTCGTCGACATCCAGCTCGGCCGTGACAATCTGTTGGCGAACATTCAACCGACGGTAGTACTGCCAGTAAACTTCCGGGCCGGGAGGCAGCGTGGATGTCCGTGTTCTCAGCATTTGATAGGCCATCCGAGCCTTGATTTCTTCGGCCAGCACTTGCTGCAAGGTGTCATCTGTCAGCGGGCGGTTGTTGTAGCTGAGTTGATTGCGGACTTTGACATAATCCTCTGCGGTCAACTTTTCGGATGTGATGCGTTTCAGGTAGTCGCCGACCATGCGGTTATCGACAGTAATCCCCAGCTCCTCGGCTTCCGCTCGCAGCAATTTGCCGAACAGAACGTCTCGATTGCCGCCGTCTCCAAAGCCAAACTGCGTCGCAAATCGGCCCGTGTTAGGGCCGAACGAAGCTTCTGTTGCTCCGACGACAAATTGATTCGCAATTTGCCGACGAACATGTAAGTCCTGCATTTCTTCATTCGTAATCACACCCAACGAGGTGTTCAGGACGCCATTCCCCTGGACGAATTCAGGCAGTATCAGGCCAAGGATCACGCCCAACGCAGCTCCGCCCAGTCCCCATTGCAGCCATCGCCCCTGACCGGCACCCGCAATTCCAAATACTGCACCGCCGAGCAACAGTCCAAGCAGCCACAGATTTTTTCCAGGGTCGCTGAAAAGGTCAGTCAGGGTGAACAACAACATGGAGAGAATGACCATGACGATCATCATTCCACCAGAATATTTGCGAAAGAATTTGAAGGGTGAAGCCATTGTTATGCTCTTGGATTTACCAGGATTCAGCTCAGCGAATTTGCCTGCCTGGCTTGACAGATCGGGTAAGGAGTCGTATCCCACCCACGAAATCATTGATTTTTACGTAACGCAAAACGTACATGTCTGAGTCAAATCAGCTGCGTCAGCGTTTCGGAATTCGCGGATTTTAGCCGTCGTTGAAAACGAAACAAGGTTAACCCAATCCTTGGGTTACGTCGACCAGAGCTCTCAAATAATTTGAGGCGCCAAACCCGTTGGGCTGGACCGCGTTGGCTTCGCCGAACGTCGTTTTGCCGATCCCCAAGTCGAACTCAAAGTAGTTCCGGAGCAATAATGTCCAGGATTTTGATCATTGCCGAAAAACCGAGCGTTGCCACTGACCTCGCTCGAGTTCTGGGCAAGCTCCCGGAATTCGGCAAATTCACGAAGCAAAAAGACTACTTTGAGAATGACAACGCCTTCATCTCATCGGCTGTGGGCCACTTGGTTGAACTCAAGATGCCGCTGACTCCAGAAGGCAAAAAGCTGCCGTGGAGCATGAAACACCTGCCGGTCATCCCGGATCACTTCGAATTGCAGCCCATTGAACGCAATGAAGCCAGATTTAACCTGCTGGTTCGGTTGCTGAAGAAAAAAGACGTCGACATCGTTGTCAACGCGTGTGATGCGGGGCGAGAAGGAGAGCTCATTTTTCAATATGTCCTGCAACTGGCTGATGTCGGTAAACCGCTGACTATCAAACGCATGTGGATGCAGTCCATGACAGACGGGGCGATCATGAAAGCGTGGAATGAACTCCGCGCTGAAAGTGAAATGCGGAATCTGAGCGACGCGGCCATGTGCCGGTCGGAAAGCGACTGGCTGATCGGGCTCAACGGAACGCGCGCATTAACCGCGTTTAATTCACGCAACGGCGGCTTTAACGTTACAACGGCAGGCCGTGTCCAGACCCCCACGCTGGCGATTTTGGCAGAACGAGAGCGGGCGATTCGTGCGTTTGTGTCGCAGGTCTACTGGGAAATTCACGGCACATTTGGAGTAGAAAAAGGCGAATACGCTGGCCGGTGGTTCCGAGAAGATTTCAAAAAGGACGAAGAAGACAACCAGAAAAAACAGGAGAGGATCTGGTCGCAGGAAGAAGCAGAAGCCGTTGTCGCACGCTGCCAGGGCAAGTCCGGCGTCGTCGAAGAAACTCAAAAGCCTCAAAAGCAGGCTCCCGAGCGACTGTTCGATCTGACCAGTCTGCAGCGCGAAGCCGGTAGCAAGCACGGCTTCAGCGCCCAGCGGACACTGCAGTTAGCTCAGGCACTCTACGACAAGCACAAGCTGCTGACTTATCCTCGTACCGATTCGCGGTACCTGCCGGAAGACTATGTCGACACGGTGAAAGAAACCGTCGCTCAGGTCGCCGGCGCCAAAGCCAGCGCGAACATGGATGCAGGCTTCCCCGGCTACGCACAATGGGTGATCGACAATGATGCCATCACACCCACAAAACGCGTCTTCGACACTAAGAAAGTCAGCGATCACTTTGCCATTATCCCAACTGGCAATCTGCCGACCGCCAAGCTGGATGATGCTGCGAAAAAGCTGTATGAGCTCGTTTTGCGGCGATTCCTGGCGATCTTTTATCCTCACGCCGAGTACGAACTCACCAGCCGAGTTACGCGAATTGGGGAAGACTGTTTCAAAACAGATGGGCGTGTCCTTGTCGTGCCCGGCTGGCTGACGGTCTACGGTCGCAAGCCTGGCGTCGCCGGCGATAAGGACGAATTGGTTGCCGCAAAGGACGGGGAATCGGCTCAGGCAGCCACGATCGAGTCACAGCAAAAGGACACCAAGCCACCAGCCCGATACAACGACTCCAGCCTGCTGTCCGCTATGGAAACAGCCGGCAAACTGGTGGAGGACGAAGAGCTTCGTGAAGCGATGAGCGACCGAGGCCTGGGAACTCCGGCAACGCGAGCCAACATCATCGAAGGCCTGATTCGCCAGAAGTATATGTTCCGCCACGAGCAGAACTATCGTGACCTGGTGGTGTCTAACAAAGGGCTGGCCCTGTTCGAGCAGCTCGAAACAATAGGAATTGACACGTTGCAGTCACCCGAAATGACGGGTGAGTGGGAGCACAAGCTGAAGCTGATCGAGAAGGGGCAGCTGAATCGTGCCGACTTCATGGAAGAGATTAAGGACCAGGCAAAAGACATTGTTGCCCAGGTGAAATCCCACACCAAGGTTCTGGTGAATCGCACCTTCCCGGATTTGGATGCCAAGTGCCCCGAATGCGGTGGCAAGTCGATGACTCAGACCGAAGGTCTTTTCGAGTGTAAGGATCCCGAATGTAGCTTCCGGTTGAAGAAGCACATTGCGAGTCACGAGATTTCTGAGGCGGAGGCTCGAGAGTTGATCACCAACCTAAAGGTTGGCCCGATCGACACATTCAAGAATCGTTTCGGTGCACAATTTGCTGCTGAACTGGAGCTGGAAAAGCCCAAGAAGGCCTGGAAAGTTAAATTCGTTTTCGAAGGCGATTCCGAGCGCGAAGACGAGCTCAAGAATCTGTCCGACGATCAGTTGTTATGCGAATGCCCCGTTTCCGATGGGGCCACCAAACTGGTGAAGGTTTACGAGACAGAAAAGGCCTATATCGCTCCGGGAATGGCTCTGGCGAAAGACGAACGCGGAGTTCGCCTCAGTAAAATGATTCTGCAAAAAGAGATTGATTCGCAACAGGCGTTTAAGCTGTTCATGGAAGGTAAGACAGACCTGCTGCCCGACTTTGTATCCAAGAAAAAGAATCGCAAGTTCGCGGCTCACCTGACACTCGACAGAGAAACCGGCAAGATCGGTTTCGAATTCGCGCCGCAGAAAAAGAAGGCCGTCAAGAAAAAAACGTCGACGAAAGACGCGGACGCTGAGACCAGTGAGGAATCAGAAGCTGAAGTGGCTCCCAGGAAGAAAACAGCCCAAAAAAAGAAGCCCACAGAAAAGTCCGCAAAGAAGAAGACTGCGAAAAAGAAACCGACAAAGAAGAAACCAAAAGACACCGAGCAGAACGAAGACTGATAACACCAGCCCATTGAACCATCACTGTGAGTCGCGATATGAAGTCTGCCATGCTGCCCCTTGCACTTGTCGCGACGCTGTGCAACGTTTCTGCTGCCCAGGACGCCGACAAAGCGGAAGTGGAACGTGGATCGAAGACGGCCAAAGGTGGTTTCCAGAACGAGGACGAAATCCGCGACAAGTTTAATGACTGGAAGTCAGACCCCGATGCTCAGGCATGGCTGGCCGCGATGAACTACAGGAGCAGCGACATTCAGGCGCTGAGTGCAGCTAAGCCAACGGGAAGCGTTAAGGCTGACGTCGAAGTCACAATCAAGACAACGTCTGGTGAGCAGGTCGAGCGGATTTCCATCAAGCTGGTTAGCAGTTCCACCGGCTTCAATCAGATCGACAAACGCTGGCTGGCGACCTACGCAAAGATGTGGAAGATGCCGGCTGATGTTGTGGAAGCACTGCAGCTGTTTGTCGGCGAAACCCCACCGCGGCCCGGTAGTCGCGACGAAAGGCGGATGTACCTGAATGAGCTGCCCGAAGAGACTCAGAAAGCGGTGCTCGATTTCTTTTCGAAGAACAAGAACGAAATCGTTTCTGACTTACTGGGCGGAGACGGTGAGCACGCAGCTGGTTGGTTCATGGTCACATTCAAAGCGACAGAAAAACCGAAGTGGCTGATCCGTTGTACAAAGGACGCGGTTAAGTTTTTCGGTGAAGGTGACGTGGTGATGACTAAAGCTGGCAACATCAAACTGGGTCGCATCGGCGTGCAGCGCAAAGGCGGCGATAACGGCCGCGACACTGCAAAAATGTTGCAGTTTAAGATCAATCCGGTGCAACTGTTCGACGCAAAGCAGCCCATGTTCCTGCGTGACGGTCGGTGAGGACCGCTGACAGCCAGTCCTCCCTACAGTGAATTTCGCTGACTCATGGCCGCGGCGAAAGATTTCCGACAGCAAAACGCCTACTCCCACGAGCCCAACGCGTCCACAACGTTCCGTAAACGGCTCTACTTCGCCATCGTCGAGACCCGCAATTAAGACGCTGGATTTCCTCTACCGTCCGCCACCGCGTGGCGAGCCGCCGTGATCGACCCTGCCATCCCCGTCGCGATCTTCGCCGTAAGGCACTGCCCCCTCGAAGTAGATACCGCGATCCTTCCCTTTGGCAACATGGTACGAGTACACCTTCTTTTCGGTGCTCTTTGCAAAATCTGCATTCGCCGCCAGCAGTGTATCGATCACTCTCAAATTGTCAGCATCCAGCGGAAGTTGATGCATGACCACGCCATCCATGCCGAATTCTCCCGGCCGAATTACAACGATACCCGGCTCAGCCTTTGTGCCTTCAACAGTTGTTTTCCAATCGTCGTTCTCTTCGAAATCGAAATGAAACCGGCCGACGATGCGTTCGTTACTGGCAACCGCACGCAATGACTCGCGCAATGGATCGATTTGGTTCTTCGGGCCATTGATGATGACAAAGACTCGCTGATCGGCTGACGCGACGTTCAACGCCTGTCGAACAGAATGGAAGTCCTGCATGATCGCCTGTTTCACATCCGCAGTGGGCGGAAACAACGCTGCCACGGTGTCCATGCGTTCCACGGCTCTTGAGCGTCCGAGCACCATTTCCGGACCACGACTGCCCTTCGACAGCCACTCTTTGCCATCAGGTGCCAGCAAGACGAACGCGCTGTTTTCGAAGCGACCGTCGAGAAACGTTCGTACGTATTCCTGATGCTCTTTGCTTTCGTAAGAATCCAGACGCACACATACGAAGTCACGAGACACATCAATGAAATCCTGGGACGCGAACAGACCGTTCTGCGTATTTGTGTAGCCAGGTCAGAACACGCCCGAAATACCACGACATTGAGTCGCGGCAGCCACAAACATGATCGGCCGACCACTGCGTTTGGCCTCAGCCTGAGCAGTTTCCCATGTGGTGTACCACGCGATCCCCGGCTCTCCCAGGTCGAGCTTCGACGCTCCCAGATCCGTTGGCCGTGGGCCACCTTGAGCGAACGCAACTGCACACGAAGCAATGACGCAGATAAACGAAATTAGTGACTTTAGGCGACTCATCATGAACCTCATAGACCTGGCGGCGGCGATCAACAGAACACGCGTGTACCCTGTATTATTTGAATACGCAGACGTCCCCAAAAGTTGTCGCGCCGATTCGGAAATTCTGCTCAACCTCGGGAAAACACAGGCACATTCCCGCCCAGATATTCTTTTGACGCATTCCGCTCTGCGCGTTGCGCTCCCCTGGATTGCCGGTTATACTCGTCGGCCAAGGAGAAATTGATGACGACAGAATTGGGAAGAATTCACAACGGCGACTGCATCGAAGGCATGAATTCGTTGCCGGAAGGCAGTGTCGATCTGGTGTTTGCCGATCCACCATTTAACATCGGCTACAAGTACGATGTCTACGAAGACAAGATGGCGGCTGAAGATTATTTGAAGTGGTCCAACGACTGGATGACGGCCGCATATCGTGCGCTAAAGTCGGATGGCACGTTCTGGCTGGCGATTGGCGACGACTTCGCTGCTGAGCTGAAGATCGAAGCCCAGAAAATCGGATTCCACTGTCGTAGTTGGGTCATCTGGTACTATACGTTCGGCGTCAATTGCAAGCACAAGTTCACTCGGTCGCACACGCACCTGTTCCACTTCATCAAAGACCGCAAGAACTTTACGTTCCGGTCCGAAGACCTGGACAACCGCGTGCCGTCGGCGCGCATGCTGGTGTATGGCGATAAACGCGGCAATCCGGCGGGACGACTTCCCGACGACACATGGATAATTCCGCCTGCGATTGACCAAACATTTACGTTGCGGCCACAGGACCTGGATGACTGCTATCTGCCGAACGAAAGCGACTGGTACTTCCCACGTATCGCAGGAACGTTCAAAGAGCGTGCCGGGTTTCATGGGTGCCAGATGCCGGAACAGCTTTTGGGGCGAATCATCCGCACGTGTTCAGACGACAACCAGGTCGTGATGGATCCGTTTTCCGGCAGTGCATCGACCCTGGTGGTTTCGAAAAAACTAGGACGTAAGTTTGTCGGCTTCGAACTATCCGAAGAATACGTTGCCGCCGGAACTGCTCGCCTGGATGCGACCACAGTGGGTGATGAACTTACCGGAGCGCCCGAACCCAAAATGTCAGCTCCAAAGACGTGGCAGGGGAAAAAAAACAAGCGGACTCGTGATCAGTTGGCTGAAGAATCCGCTCCGCAAAAACCGTTGCCGGTTGAACAACGAATTGCCGAGGCAATCAACGACGGCATACTCACGGCATGGCTATCGTTAAAGAGCTCAGAAACAGTCACGAACGTGCTCGATGACGAAGCCGCAGCGGAAAGATTCTACCAGGAATGCGAGCGACTTGGCATCCCGGGGTCACGATCATTCTGCGCCGAACGTTTGTTCGCGATCGTCGAACGTTTGCCTCAGATGCAACCAACATTAAACTTCAGCGATGAGTAGCCACAATGTCTGATTCATCGCGCAGCAGACGCGGCTTTCTGGAATCACTGACGCCGCTTGGCAACAAAGACGTGACACCGAATCGTGTCGCTCCGACCAGCGGCAGTACGATTCATGTGGCGACTCGCGCGATGGCTTGTGAGTTTTCAGTGATCATGAATCCGGGGCCCCACGAACACGTGGCCGCGGTGGGGGACGTGTTGGAGCTGGTGCATGAGATCGAATCCTGGCTGAGCATCTATAATCCGAACAGCGAGATCTCGCGGGTGAATCACGATGCCGCCACGAAGCCTGTGCATGCGCGGCGAACTTTGTTTGAACTGCTACAGACTGCGAAGACGCTGTTCGATCAGACTGACGGAGCATTCGATATCGCGGCCGGCGCACAAATCAAACTGTGGAAAGACTGCCGCGCTGAGAAGCGGATCCCGACGGACGACGAGATCGCTGACGTCCTGCTGAGATCGGGCACGCAGCACTTGAGCCTGGACGACAATGCGACCACTGTCAGATTCGGTGTGGAGGGCTTGCAGCTGGATCCGGGTGGCATCGGGAAAGGGTTCGCTCTGGATGAAGCAACAGCCTGGTTAAAGAAGACGGAAGAATGTCCTCACGAGTTTTTAGTGCATGGCGGGCACAGCAGTCTGGTGGCGTGCGGTGGAAACAACGGCCACCCGGGCTGGCCGGTGGGGATCGGCAATCCCCTATTCACAAAAAAGCGGTTAGGCACCGTGTTGCTGTGCGATCAGGCGATGTCGACCAGCGGGTCCAACATTCAGTTTTTTCGGCATGCAGGCCAGCGTTACGGCCACATCCTGGACCCGCGAACGGCGATGCCAGTCGATGGAATGCTGTCTGTGACTGTTTTTGCGGATTCCGCAGCCATCGCAGATGCGCTTTCTACCGCGTTTTTTGTGTTGGGGGTCGAAAACGCCAGGAAGTGTTGCGATAATCTTCCCGGAGTCGGTGCGATCCTGATTCCATTTCCCACCAAAGGAAATCGGGTGTCGCCAACAGTGGTCGGAGTCCCGGCTGATCGCATTTTTTGGGATGATCAGCAGGTCAACGTCAATGCGTTGAATTAGCAGTGATCCCAGTTCTCAACCCGATGCGTGAGCAAAGAACCCGGCGTTTTGGCGCCTCGCTAACGGTTCGGGTTAAGACACTCTCCCACCTGTAAAAAAACATCCTGGCGAATCCTTCGCCCCATCGATCACCATCCGGAGTTTAGACCTCGTGAGCGAGATTCGTCGATATTCACTGGCCGCTGTTGTGTTGCTGGTTGTGTTGCGGTTGGCCATCGGCTGGCAATTGCTGTACGAAGGAATGTGGAAAATCGATACGCTCGATTCCCCCAGACCATGGACTGCCGCCGGATACCTGAAAAACGCCACCGGCCCAATGCGGGACTCCTTCCGCAACATGTCGGGCGACCCGGACGAGCTCGACTGGCTGGATTACGACATCGTCTCCGCCCGATGGCAGGACTGGGCTGATCGATTTCGATCGCATTACAAGCTGGACAAAAAACAGGCTGGAAGTCTAAACCGTCTTCTGAACGGCACTCAGAGCAAAGTCGGCAACCGCACCGGATATGCTGAAGCATTGGCGACACTTCCTCTGGAAGGTGACAAACTGGCCGCCTTCAACAGACGCAAGAGCGCAATTTGGTTCGATGGGACCGCCAAACGCATCTATATTGACGCACAGAAACTGGTACAGCCTGACGAACTTTCCACCTTGAAGTCACTGGTGAAGGGGCGAGAAGACGCGGACGCCAAAGCATATTTGGCTGCTCTTGACAAAGCTTACGATCGCCAGAAAAAAGGACTCGGCGTTCTGCGTAAGTTGAAAGGTGCAGTCGAGGGCGATCCGGAACTTCTGGGGGACAACCTGGAAGGCTGGGAAGACACTCAACAGCTCGGCAAACTTGATCAATACAAAGAATTGCTTGCTGCCTACCATGCAGACTATGCCCAAGCGAAAACGGAGTCCGAGTGGGATCACCTGGCGTACCGCTGGGACAAGATTCAGACACTTCGTTCAGGCATAACAGGCCCGGTGAAAGCGATGGAATCGGAATTCCAGGAGCAGACAACGAAACTCCTGACACTCGAACAACACGCGATGGGCCCCACGCCGGAACCATGGACGAAGCTGCGTACGTCAGACACCATCACAATCCTGGGGCTCACGGCCCTCGGCGCCATGCTGCTTCTGGGACTGTTCACGCGATTCGCTGCTGTCGCAGCTGCCTTCATGCTGTTCGGATTCTATTTGGCCATGCCTCCACTACCAGGATTGCCTGAGGCGGCGGGACCGGAACATAGTTTCATCGTCAATAAGAACCTGATCGAAGTATTTGCACTGCTGGCCATTGCTGCACTGCCGTCGGGCAAATGGTTCGGTCTGGACGGACTGCTGTCTGTTTTCTTCAGCAAGTGGCGAGCGGACAAAAAGCTGAGTACCAACCTGAAAACCACAGTGATCACCAGTGACGAACCAGAACCTGCGGCGGGGACAGCCTGATCACGGTCTACAATACTGAACGGTCAGGCCTCGGCCGACAAATCCATTCACTCATTCACACACCACAAATATCGCGGATAATCGAACCATGCTTTTGACTCCAGAGCAGCAACAAATTGGCAAAGACAACTTCACTGAAGTCATGGGCATTCAACGCCGTGAATTCATCAAGGCTGCCGCGGCAGCCGGTACAGGACTGGGAGCCGCCTACTTCGGCTACGGGGCGTTGAAGGGCAAGCCGGTTCGTACCGCGTTCATCGGAACCGGTGACGAAGGCAACGTGTTGATCAACGAGCACCCGACTGACTACATGGAGATCGTCGCCATTGCGGATCTGCGACCGGCGAATCGCGAACGCACAATGACCGGCAGCCATCCGGTGGCTCGTCGAGGACTGAAAGCAATTTTGGGCGATGCCAAAGCGGCAGAAGTGCAGATCTTCACCAACCACCGTGAACTGCTCGCGAAGAAGGATGAGCTGGGCCTGGAAGCGGTCGTGATCGCTGTGCCCCTGAATCAGCACGCCCCTGTGGCCATTGAATGCATGGAAGCCGGGCTTCACGTCCTGAGTGAAAAGCTGATGGCTCAGAATGTCATGGACTGCAAACGCATGATTCGCACGGCAGAAGATAAAGGTCTGATGCTGGCTGTCGGTCATCAACGACATTACAGCGTGCTGTACCACAACGCCGCCTGGATGACTCAGGCCGGACTGCTGGGCGACATCAAGTTCATTCGAGCACAATGGCACCGCAACAACAGCTTCCCAGGCAGCGATGCATGGCAAAAGTGGTCAGACAAAGGCCTGACCAAGCAGCAGGATAAAGACCAGCTGACCAAAATGGAAAATGACGGATCACTGCAGGAACTCGGTTACGAGTCCGCTCGTAAGCTGGTCGACTGGCGTCTGTTTAATGAAACAGGTGGTGGCCTGATGGCAGAACTCGGCAGCCACCAAATGGACGCGGCCAGCATCTTTCTCGGCCACGTGCATCCGCTGGCCGTTCAGGGCTACGGCGGCAGAAACTTCTTTGGGATGGAAGGGGTTGGCCCCGAGTCCGCTCAGAAGGATGATCGCGATATCGACGACCAGATCTTCGTCACTTTCGAATTCCCTGGTAAGACACATCCGGACAACGAAAAGTCGCCTGGCAAGAACATTGATGACGTCAGTGTCGTGACCTATTCGTCGATGAATACGAACCGCTGGGAACCATACGGCGAAGCCGTCTTCGGCAGCCGCGCGACTCTGTGGATGAAGACCGAAAAAGAAGCGTTGCTTTATAAGGAAGCCAGCAAGAGCAGCAGCGGTGGCGTTGAACAACGAATCTGGATGGTGAACAGTCAGGAAGCTGGTCCGACTCTGGATTCCTACGAAACCAGTGCTCCATCAGCCGCTGCAACAGCTGCGGCACCAGACACGATCAGCCGTGGCTACCGCGAAGAAATGGAACACTTCTGCTATTGCATTCGAACCGGCAAAGACGAATTACGCTGCAACGGTCACGTCGCAATGGGCGATGCGATCATGGCATTAACTGCGAATCTGGCCATGAAGCACAAGCAGCGAATCGAATTCAAATCAGAATGGTTTGACGCCAAAAGCGACGCCTGTCCGGAAGACGACTTCAAATCCGCCTAGTGGGCGGGGCGGCCCGCCAGCCGATGCGAGCTGCCGCTCGGAAACGCTCCGTTGTCGCTTTGAAAACGACGCGGAAGGGCGGCGAGTTCGTTTGATAAACAGGTGATGACGCAGGCAGAGCGCAACTCACCCCGGCGGATTTTCAGCAACACAACCGAATCGCCCGGCATTTGATGCCGGTGCTTTTGCACTCGACAACGACTGTCATATGGGACGCTGGCCAGATAACAATCGATCCACCCTGGTCACATTTGTTTTGATCTTTGTGCTGTTCCCACTGCTGGCCTGGCTTTGCATGTGGTTCATGAAGGCCTAACGACGTTCCTGCGTTCTTTGGACTCTTGCGACGAAAATAGAATTCTGTGTCAGATAATTCGAACGCAGCTGGTGATCAAGTCGATGACGCTGCCGGGGCACCTGCGAAACCTCGTAACAAATCAGCCTTGCTGATCGTGTTTGTGGTGGTCTTTATTGACCTGCTGGGCTTTGGCATCGTGTTGCCGCTGCTGCCCAGGTATGGAGCTCACTTCAACGCCTCGCGAATGCAGTTGGGGCTGCTGATGGCATCGTTTTCGGCGATGCAGTTTCTGTTTGCTCCGATGTGGGGAGCACTTTCTGATCGCATTGGCCGACGACCGATTCTGATCGTTGGCTTGCTGGGGTCGACGTTGTCATATGCGATGTTCGGCTACGCAACATCACTGGGACGCAATGGCATGCTGCTGGGGCTTGGTGTTCTGCCATGGTTGTTTATCACACGCATCGCCGCGGGGATCGCAGGAGCCACCATTTCGACCGCGCAGGCAGTGATCGCAGACAGCACAGGAGCTGAAGGTCGCGGTAAAGGAATGGCGTTGGTGGGTGCTGCGTTCGGGATTGGTTTCACTTTCGGACCACTGATCGGCGCCGCGTGTACTACAGAGAACCCATCGCTGGCGTTGAATGACGCACAGTATGCGGCCGTGCAGAGTTGGGATGAATCGGCGGACAACATGACTTCCGAACAATTGATCAACCTGTTGTCGAAGGATGGTGAACTTCAGGAAGCGGACTCACAATCTGCCGTACAGCTACTGACTGAACCGAAGAAGACAAGTGAAGTCAAAGCGGCTTTGCTGGCACCACCATCTGCCTTGCCCGGTTTTATCGCAGCGGCACTGTCGGCCTTTGCGCTGTTGTTCGCTGTTGCGAAACTTCCGGAATCGCGTCCCATAAGCAACGCCGCCGAATCGTCGCGACGGCATGGTGGGATCTTTGCCATGGGCGCCGTATTTCGACATCTGACTGCCACAAAATTCGCCGTGGTGCTGTCAGCGATCTTCATTACAACATTCGCGTTCGCCCAATTCGAAAGCACACTGTCGCTGCTGACACGCGAGTTCGGCTATAGCTCAAAACGCAACTTTTTATTGTTCGCGTACATCGGCGCTATTCTGATGGTGGGCCAGGGATTTTTGGTTCGCCGATTTCTCCCAAAGATCGGTGAATACCGCATGGCACTCCTGGGCGTGGCCCTGATGACGATTGGCTTCGTGTTGATCGCACTGACAGGTAACGGCACTCTTCCGCCGTCTGCGTTGTGGTACATCCTGCCGGTCGTCACGATTGGCTTTTCTGCCGTGACACCATCATTGCAATCGTTGTTGTCTCAGGCAGCAGCCGATGACGAACAGGGAGCTGTCCTGGGCACCGGGCAGAGTCTGTCCTCGCTGGCTCGAATTCTGGGACCTTACATCGGCATTCAATTGCTGGACTTCTCGCCAGCAACACCGTATTTCGCCGGAGCAGGCTTGATGGTCATCGGTGGCCTGGCGGTGAGTGCAATCAAAGTGAACAAGGCCGACAACGCAGTGTGATGTTCTCGTCAACGGATCAAATCCGGTGGCGGAAAGCCTTCACGAGCGGTCAGCACCGCCCTGCCGACGATCACCATTGGGCGGTGGTCGATCAGGATCGCCTCCGGGAAGTCGTTCGCGTTGAGGCCCTCTGCCTCGGTCATCATCGCCCTGGCGGCTTCCGCCTTGTGATGGTCGACGAGGGAACCCGGATCGACTACCGCCGCCGAATCCGCGACCGCGACCTCCCATCTCAAGACCTCTGGGAATTTGCGACTCAAGATCCTTCAGATCCTGATTCAACGCTTCGATTGCGGGATCTGAAACATGCAGATTTTGAATGATCTCACTGTCCAGATGGCTCTTCGCATCAGCAGGATCCATTCGCATCAGCTGCAACTGTCGTTGGCGATCAAGTTCACTGCTGAATATCTCAGCGGGATCGCTGTTCGCTGGAACGTGAATGCGATTAAATCGATCTTTGTAGTGTCTTAACAGACTTCGTGTCAGCAGACTGGCGATGGACCGATTCACATCGCGATTGTCATTTCCAAACTCCGAGCGCCAGCGACTAATCTGCTCTTCCATTTTCTGGATAATCTTTGAGCCAACAAGGTATTGTGATGCCGCATCGTTCACCCGTTGTGCATCAACACCTGATTTCGTTTCCGGCTGCTGTTGCCGGACCAGCCAGATAATCTTCACTAAAGTGCGTTCTGTGGCATGTGTCGTTTTGTTCAAGTCATTCAGTTTTACCTGCAGTTCTTCAGGAACAGGATCTGGTACCAGGGTGTCAAGAAAGATATCGACTTTCTCTTCCGGAACCAGTTCAATTGCCGGCCCTCGCTCCACCGTCGACATCCATGGCATCCAAAGTTTCACCATCGGTTCGGTAAAGATATTCTGCCGATTCAGTTCCTCAACCTGCTGCCGCCAGTTATCTGCGAATTTCCCATCGGGTTGGAGTTTGGCACGGGTCGCCCGGTCCTGATTTCGAAGCAAACCATCCAGTTCATCCAACTTCACCAGCAGCGCTGGGTCCTGCTGGACAGCCGCATGAATCGTTTCTATCCGTTCTTTGTATTTCGGGTCGTTCAAGTATGAGCCAGCGATATTGCGAACGTTTGTCTGTTCACCTTCTGTCAACGCGTTGAACTGTGCCACGGCTGCGAAAAATTCCGGCGACGGTTGTTGCCGCCAAGCGAAAAAAGTTGTCGCCATCAATACTCCCGCCGATAATGACATCAGCGGAATGAGGCTGTCTTTGGTAAAGACACTCACGGATTCTCCTTGCCGTCATTTGTTGGATCAACCTGGAGTTTCAATTGCCGCAAAGCCTCGGCATCCGGAACGATTCGGTACAGGTCGTCCTTCAGCAGCATATCCAGATGCTGAGTCACCAGGTGATCTTTGGCGAACTCCGCTGCGAATTCTTCTGAACGCTGCAGCCTTCGCGTGTGTGCTTGTTCGCTGATAAAAAAACCTGCCGTTGCCCCCAGAACTCCCAGTAAAAAACAAGGCAGAACTTTGTATCGCGCTAACGCCCCCAACAAACTGTTAAACCGACTTCCGGGCGTATGATGCTGTGTCGCCGCAGCGTCAATGGAAATAGTAGCCAGTGTGGCCTTCGTAAAGTTTTTGCTGGCAGAAACTTCTCCCAGGGTATCCAGCATCGCCCAGGTACGTGACAGAATGTCAGCATGACTGCGCATATCCGGATCGTTGATTAACGACTGTTCAACGTCGTCCATTTGCGTGTCGTTGAGTTCCCCGTCGAGATAGCTGACCAATTGAGTCAGTCTTTCGTCGACGGGATCATCATCATCAATTTTTTGTGGTGACGTAGACATGGCAAATGAATTCAAATGTGACGTTCCAGCGCTTCTTTGAGTTTTCCACGGGCGCGGGACAGCAGCGATTTCACAGCGACCACATTGAGGCCCATGATTTCGCCAATATCCTGATAGCTAAGGCCTTCGAATTTATGGAGCAGCACCGCTGTTTTTTGCCGCTCGTTCAGTGAATCAAGGGCTTCGCGAACAACATCCTGCGTCTCTTTACTATCAATCAAACGGGTCGGCATAAGTGCCGATTTTTCTGCCAGAATTTGGTCTTCCGCACGAACTTCGTCGTCGAAGCCGGCAGAATTCGCCAGCGGAATCTCCCGCCGACGAGCCAACCCACGACGTTGATTACTGGCCAGATTGTGGGCAATTCGAAACAACCACGTCGAAAACCGTGCCGTCGCAGTGTATCGCTCCCGAGACCGAAAGACTCGCAGAAAGACTTCCTGAGCCATGTCTTCGGCCGTCGTGCGATCGCGAACCATGTGGTAAAAGAAACCGATCAACCGGTCCTGATATCGCCCGACGAGGGATTCGAACGCAGCATGATCCCCACCCACCACCTGCAACATCAGCTGCACGTCGGGGTCCGCCAGGTATAGATTTGGGAGCGACTGAGAGACCAACGGTTTGTCTACATTTCTGCGAAGGATGAGCCGTATTCTGCTTCAGTTTACGCTGCAGCCCGCGTAATTGACAGCGAACGGAAAGGCGAACATGGCAGGCGAGAGTGATTCGGAGTGAGCTTAAATACAGAAACGCAGGAACCTGCCGCACGAGCACAATGATTATCGCCAGCAGCGCAATTTGTTAAGGGTAAAGGTAGCCTGTAAACTGGTTGGCTCTCTTTTGTGACCTGCACCACACATCCCCCAAGCCGATCTCAGCCCCGCAAACTCCCGCCTTTTGAGAACACAGGAAGCCACATGAGCACGCTCGACTACATCGTCATACTGGTTTACTTCATTGTCATGATTCTAATCGGTCTATGGGCGATGCGGCGAGTCAAAGGTCAGGAAGACTACTTCATGGGCGGCCGTGAATTCGGCAAAATCATGCAAACATTCGCCGCGTTTGGCGCGGGCACAGGAGCTCACGAACCTGTCACGGTCGGCAGAACCGGGTGGACCAGTGGACTCAGCGGTGTCTGGTCTGCGTTGATGTGGCTGTTTGTGACGCCGTTGTACTGGATCACTGGCGTGTGGTATCGGCGAATGCGTCACCTGACGCTGGGCGACTGGTTTGTCGAACGTTACGAATCGCGTGCAATGGGAGCGGCCTATGCACTGTTCACGATCATATTCTACATGTTCTATCTGTCGACGATGTTTTCCGCCATCGCGAAATTTGCGGTTCCACTCTTGAACGCTGATCCGGCGCAGACTGAAATGATCGGCTACATATTAATTCCCATCATCGCCGCGGTCGTGATGGCCTATGGCGTGATGGGCGGATTGACGGCGGCTTATGTAACAGACCTTATTCAGGGCGTGTTTATCATCCTGCTATCCGTCATGCTGATTCCTTACGGACTGTGGGCACTGGTCGCAAAGTTCGGCGATCCGAAAACACAGGGCCTGATCGACGGTTTTTCCATTTTGCACGATCGGGTATCGCCCGATTTTTTCAGCCTGTTTAGCGGTCCCGCGGCGGGAGAATTTCCAGTCGAATACATCGTGTCATTGACGCTGCTGGCTTTGGTGGGCATTGTTGTTCAGCCACACTTTATTGTGACTGGGGGCGGTTCAGCCAAGAGTGAAGACGAAGCTCGCATCGGTCTGGTGACCGGAAATTTCCTGAAGCGATTATGCACGATCGGCTGGGCACTGACCGCGTTGATTGCACTCGCACTATTGGCTGACAATCCGGAAATCGCGGCAGACCCTGATCAAGTCTGGGGCGTAGCATCGCGGGAAATCCTTGGACCGCTTAATCTTGGCCTGGTCGGCCTGATGTTGTCGTGTTTGCTGGCGGCCGTCATGAGCTCTGCGGATTCGTACATGCTGGTGACCTCCGGCGTTGTGGTGCGAAATCTGTGGGCGGCCTACATCGAACGAAACGCCTCTGAAAAACGTTACCTGCTGGTTGCGCGCCTTTCCGGCGCCATCATGATCGTCGGCGCTGCGATCGTGGCGATGACCCTGGCTGATGTCTTTGGACAGTTCAAACTGGCAATAGAAATCCCCCTCGTCTTCGCCGCGCCGTTTTGGGTGGGGATGTTCTGGCGACGAGCGAACACAAAAGCCGCATGGA
>CALFOL010000018.1 GCA_937919915.1 uncultured Planctomycetaceae bacterium | reverse complement strand
TGAGCATTCGGGATTTGAGCAGTGAGCAAGCATGCAACCAACCGGAAGATTCGTGTCATTGTGTCCGGCAGACAATGAATTGAGGTAACCGGGACGGGAAAAAACACGGATGAGCGAAGCGAACGCACGGCTTGTCCCGACTCCGGTTCACCGATTTGTTCCCGCATTATCTTTATCTGGTCGGGAATTCAATAGTACCACAGAGTGACTGACGCAATCGTAACATATTCGGTGCGTTGGATTGCGACCGAAAATTGCAAACCGTTCGTTGTCCTGACCGCAGAATTCACAATTGGTGCTCGCGCAACTCGATGCTGGTGGTTGATAAGGATTGTCTGATTGATATTGCGTGTTGACGCCGGTGTCGTCGACTTGCTGGTCGGGGGCTGTTTCGTCCGTGAGTTGGATTATACAAGCGGAGCAAATCAATGCGCCGGACTGCCCTTCGATGAAGGGCTTCGCTTGAGAATGTGTGCGGTCGCAAGATCCACATCGAGCTTCACTGGGAGGACCGAAACCGCTGGCAAACTTGGCGATTCGTTTGAACATGGATTTGGTTCGCCAAGGTGGATAACGACTGAGGTAACGGGGGGCGAGGAGAGGAGCTTGACTTCAGGACCGACTGTTTCTACTCGACGAGCTCCTCCCAGTAACCGGCTGAGAGAGACCCTCCGGATACGTGGAATGGAGAACTGATGGGGGCGACAACGCTTGGAACTGCTGTTATCTCACCGTTGATAACAATGGCAAGTTTAGTGCCGAAGACAGCTGTGGCAGATTCTAGTCTTGCGGCACTAGGCGCACTAGGCTCATCAATATTGACGCTAAACGAGACATGATTGTTCTCGTCAATAGTGACGGTTGCGTCTCGAATATTGGCCGCTGTAACCACTGGCGGTGTCACCAAATTCAGTACGCTCATCGTAGCCGGATCAGTCAGCGATTTTGTATTGGGACTTGATTTTGCGGCGACGGTGTAAACTTCGAAAGTGACGCCGGGCTTGAGCCTGGTCGGTCTAGGCTCATAAATACACCCGGGAAGGCATAGAAAAATCGCGGCGTTTGAGAGCAGAATCTGATAACCCATCGAGCGGTCCTAACTGCGGTAAACTCAGGTCGGCAAGCAGTATTCTGTGATTGATTCGCTCTCACGCCGAAAATGTTTGACAGAAAATCGGGAAGCAGAATTGCGGCATAACGAATTGCGATCCTGCCGCGCAGGAGGCATTGATTAAATTGGCGAGGTAGTTCGCGGTCAGGTTCAGCGATTTGTTCTGACGCAATGAAGTGCGAGTGAACTTTACAACTGAATGATACGTTCGGTCTCTGTGAGGATCATGCCATCCTGACATTCGGTAGGACATTTGTTCTAATATGCCGATGAGTCAAACAATGGTCACACTGCATGACTGAAAAACGGCATTGATCTGAAAATTATGCTAGTCGATTAGATGGCACTTGTATGGCTTATGCGGTGTTGGCCGTAGGAAATGCTACCACGGTCCTTTGTTAGGCGACAGGCTTACTAGCTGCTTGACCTACGAATCATTCTTTGCCGCTGCGAGCGGCTTGGCAATTCCAGCAGATCTCAAATGACGGCTCATTGGTCTCGCTACATCCGGCACATTTCCATTGACTTGCGGGCGTTGCGCCAGGTTGATGACGTGCCTGGGTGTCCGCAATGATTGTCCGGGCCCGGTCAAAGTTCTCTGCGTTGACCCAAACCCGTGGCGCAATTGCTACCGCCGGAAGATCACCGACTGCATTCTGGAGGTGATCTCCCACGACATGTGCCTCGACGCCCGCTTCCTCTAACGCGGTTTTGATGAAGTGGGCCTCTTGGGCGTTGGCGGCTGAATAAACTTCGCGGGGCTCTGAATCTGCCATTACTTCGGTTTCCTCTGCAGCCTTCGGGTGACCTTGCGTCAGAACGAATTGCGATCTATGCGGCGGCAGGGATGCCGACTCATAGATCGTGCGTTGAACTTTTCCGCTTTCGTGTGCGGGGGACGGTTGTCAGACGTTGACGACTCGCCCTTGCGAATTCAATGACGTCACGGAATTCTGTCTGTTGCTCATCGTAGCCTGAGGGCCACTGGTTGTCACTACCAAAGGGGAGTTGCACGGAAAAGCGGCTCCCCCTGTTACTGAGGTCGTCTGCGTGACACGGATTGTGATGTCGCGACGGGACGACTAAAGGACCGTGCGGCGCAGCGGCGAACAGTTCGGCACCGAAAAGATGTCTCGCCACCTTGTGCGATGCACGCGTTCGAAAAAGGCAACAAAGGAAAAGAGACCTCTCCCTTTATTGCCTCTTCTGCAGCACGCGCTGCCGCCGAACCTGCATCGAATTCGCTACTACGGATTTCTGAACAGGTACAGTTCGCTGAGCCTCAACTATGTCCGTATGCTGGTGTGCTTCTATCTCGGCTGGTGCTACATGCTGGCGAAGCGACCTGTTGCGGAAGTTCCACCGAAGCGACCCATGTGCTGCACGGAATGCGGTGGTGAACTTCATCTGGTGATGATCACCGATCACGTCGGCCGAGTTCTCTACGAACACCCCCTGCCGTATCTCGATTCCGGATGATGCCGCGGCCTGCGTCATGAAGCCGAGCCTTCGAATTCCGAATCGTTCGCGGACCAGGTCATCGCTCAACCTCGCCACAAACCTTGAAGTGTTGAGTTCCTTAACGCTGCGCGGCGTGTGATTTCCACACAACCCGAACAACAAAAACGGGCTTTCCGAAAGCAGCCGGGCTCCTTGAACAAAGCGTTTGAGCTTCGGCTTCAACAATCTGCGTAGCCAGCAACTCAAACGACGGCTTCAACAACGCGATCGACCAGCCAATTACCACCGCCGCGAAGTCAAATGCTCAATGGTTATGCGGCTCACTGTGTAGTGTCCGCGTCAGGGATATGGAAGGTTGCCGTATCAAGCATTCGCTGTAATTCGACGCAGAGATCTCCGGTTGCCACACTGTGGCTTTCCATGTCACTGGCACTCATGGTGTCGAGGGCGGGATTACATCCACTTTCCGTTTGCCTGATCGTCTTTGCAGGTGCTGAGCTGATTTTCGCATTGACTCATCGCAGACGCTGGGTGAATCAACGTCTTGCTTCCGTCGCGGGCAACACGTCGGCAGAGTTCACCTTTACTGAAGCCTCTTCGAAATTGCGACCCCCAAATCCAAGGGAGCAGTCGCCTACGTTGACTTCCCGGAGGTCAACATTACTCCAGATTGCCTGTTTCTGGTACCAGACATCGGTGCGTCGATTTACATACCCCGAACCGCGTTCGAATCCGATGAATTCTTTACTTCGGTGTCGACTCATTTGATCGAAATTCTTCTGCGAGACGGCGAGGCAACCACCACCTATGAAGACTATTCAGTGAATGAGTGAATTTGGTTGGTTGGGCATCCGCGTGCTCGACACCGCTGCGCGCGTTTGCACCGGCGTATAGACTGTGGGTTTTCCCTGATCGCATTTCCAGAGGCATGAACGCCGATCCTGCCATTGAAGGCCGCCGTAGCCATGTCGTCCCTTGCTCAGAAACTCATGCTCGATCTTCACGGCGGTGATATCTAACACGGTTTCGACTATCAACAATTCGAATCAGATTGGTCCGGCGGTGATCTGCATCCGGTCTTTGCTACGCTGATCCACGAACTGCAACCAGAGCTGGTTCTTGAAGTGGGCAGTTGGAAAGGGCGGACTGCCATTCACATGGCATCGTTGCTGAAACAAAGAAATACAGATGCCGCGGTAATGTGCATCGACACATGGCTGGGCAGTCTGGAACATTTCACAACGATGAAAGACCATCCGGTCTGGGGTCTGCAGAAGTATCGAGTCCACGGTTATCCTCGTTTGTATTATCAGTTCATTGCGAACGCGTTGCACACTGGTGTCGAGGATATGATCGTGCCATTTCCGACCACTTCGCCAACGGCCGCGCGCTGGTTACACGATCGGGAAATACAGGCAGACATGATTTTCATTGACGCAAGTCATGACGAAGAAGATGTGTTTCAGGATCTGCGCAGCTACTGGCCGCTACTGCGGGACGGTGGAGTCATCTTTGGCGACGACTGGATATCGGGCTGGGAAGGAGTAATCCAGGGCGTTGGCCGCTTCGCGAAAGACCGAGGTCTCGTGATCGATATTCAGGACGATATCTGGCTGATTCGAAAGTGAAGCTTTAAAAAAAGCAACGCGGAACTCGGTTCCGGTACGGCCGCAATCACAACCTCGGCCACTCCAAATGCTGTGCCGCGGCCATCATTCCATTGACCGATATTCGGTAGGAGTCTGGTCAGCAATACTACGTGATCCTCACCGCTTCCGGAATTGCTGGGTTCGCCAGCGGCCCAGTTGGTGTAGGCTGGCGTCTGACCGCTGGACCATGCAAACGTGCCTTCGACAGCAGCAGCATCATTATAACCGATCCCCAAGAAACCAGTACCACTCGGACCAAACGTGTCAACGAGCCATTGGTTTTCAGCTGCATCGTTCACGGTCACAAGGTGGCCACCGAGAGTCAGCGCCTCGGCTTCTGCGTCGTCCCAGGATTGGTCACTCAGCAAGTAGTACGAATGGCCATTCGCTGGATTATTCGTGGGGCCAGGAACGATTCCGGCATTGCCCAGGGACGGTAACAGGGAAAGCATGAAGAGACTTGCAAGAGCCCGAATCATGCGGTGCGATTCCCTCTTATGATGAAACAATGTGACATCGCAACAATGAGTGGTTTAGCGATCAGGCTAAGAAAGACGGCGTCTGCACAGGTTAAAGTGAATGGGCCCGCTGGAAAATGATGGCAGTGTGCTCCAGCGGTTGCGCATAAAGCTGAGCCAGTTTTTTCAGCTATTTATGGGGTCGTTGGCGTGAATTCATGGGTCAGTGATCGTTTTCGTTGCCGGTTTGCAGAGATTTCAGATAACTTGCCTTGGTCCCGATAGCCTCTTGAGAAGCCCCCCTGCATGCGCCCCTACATTCTGTCCGAAACAAACTACACACAGGTCAAGGACTGCGTATACGACGTTGCCGTCCTGCCGATGGGAGCCACCGAGCCCCACAATCTGCACCTCCCCTATGGTACGGACACGTTTCAGGCGGAAACGATCGGTTCACGAGTTTGCGAGGCCGCCTGGAATCGTGGTGCGAAGGTCGTGATGCTGCCACCGATTCCGTATGGCACGGAAACGAATCAGGCAAAGTGCCGCTTGTCGATGAATGTGAATCCTTCGACGCTGGGTTACGTCATCAAAGATCTCGTGGACTCCCTTGCAGGGCACGGCATTCACAAATTGCTAATCGTCAACAGTCACGGCGGCAACGAATTTAAACCGCTGTTAAGAGAACTGAACGGCCGAACGCCCGTGAAGATATTTCTCTGCGACTGGTTCCGTGGCATCACGGCCGATGTTCAAAAGGAAATCTTCGAAGAAGCGGGCGATCATGCCGGCGAAATGGAAACGGCACTTGGCCTGGCGTACTTCAACGAGTTCGTGCTGAAAAACGAAGACGGCTCAATCGTAGCCGACGACGGTGCGGTGAACGCGACTCGCTTCGACGCGATCAACAACGGCTGGGTCAGTATTACTCGCGACTGGCATCTGCTGACCAGCAACACCGGCTCGGGGAATCCTCATCCAGCTACTGCCGAAAAGGGCGAGCGGCTGATGAAAGTCATTGTCGAGCGTTTGTCTGACTTCCTGGTAGAGTTGGCCGGATCACCGATGGATGAACGGTTTCCGTTTTAGCTTAGAACAGCCGTCACTGTCTCAGCATAGGGATCTACACAACTCTGGTTGGCCGCAACGAATGAGTTTCGTTGCCCAACGGAGAAACCTGGCCACAGCGGAATCGCACGTCAACAGCGCTGCTCAGCCGCTATCGCATACTTTCTTAGGAACACAGCGCTCCTGAAAGCCTCAGATCACGGCGGATGCAACGCGTTGTAGAAAGGCGCCCTTCCGCAAAGCACGTCACGGGGACCGTGACGACTACTTTGTTTGAGCCCATTCCTGAATCGATTTGACGTGCAGTTCCGGCTGCTTGGCCAATGCCTCCAGAGCATCCACAACGGCAAGGCAACCTGGCAGCGTCGTCACACATGGCACTCGGTGAATCACCGACGCCGCGCGGATGCGGCCTTCGTCTGTGCGAGCTCCTTTGCCGCTTGGCGTGTTGAAGATGAAGTGAATCTCTTTGTTGGACATCAGATCCAGCAGATTCGGACGACCTTCGTTCAACTTCTTCACGATGCCAACTTCGATGCCGTGTTCACGAAACACGCGTGCCGTGCCGGTTGTGCAGACGATCTTGAAGCCCAGCGTCAACAGCCGTTTGGCCGCATCGACCATCTTTTCTTTCGCAGCAGCAGCCATGCTGATAAACACAGTACCGCTGCTCGGTAGATTGGCTCCAGCACCGGTTTGAGACTTTGCAAACGACATTGCGAAATCATAATCGATCCCCATGACTTCACCCGTCGATCGCATTTCAGGACCCAGGACAATGTCCACGCCGCTGAATCGATTAAACGGAAAGACACTTTCCTTGACCGACGTGTACTTCGGAATAATCTCCGACGTCACGCCTTGTTCTTTCAACGAAACCCCAGCCATTGCTTTGGCCGCAATTCTGGCCAGCGATCGGCCGGTTGCTTTCGATACGAACGGTGAACTCCGACTCGCTCGAGGATTCACTTCCAGCACGTACACCTTAAAGTCGTCACCATCCATTTTGACAGCGAACTGAATATTCATCAGACCACAAACGTGCAGCTCAGCCGCCAGCTTGTGAGTCGCCACACGGATCTCGTCCAGCACAGCACCCGGCAGTGAGTGCGGAGGCAGAGAACAGGCCGAATCGCCGGAATGCACGCCGGCTTCTTCGATGTGTTCCATAATGCCACCGATGACAGATTCGGTCCCGTCAGCGATCGCATCGACATCGACTTCGATCGCGTCTTCCAGAAATTTGTCGATCAGAACCGGCTTGTCCGGCGAAGCATCGACAGCCTGAGTCATGTACTGAACCAGCGATGTTTCGTCGTAACAGATCTCCATTGCTCGACCACCCAGCACGTAGCTGGGGCGAACCAGCACCGGGTAGCCAATGCGTTTCGCAACGGCGCGAGCGGCTTCGGTGTTGGTCGCGATGCCATTCGGTGGCTGACGCAGCCCTACCTTGTCAAGGATCGCCTGAAAACGCTCACGATCTTCCGCAGCGTCAATCATGTCTGGTGACGTGCCGATGATGTTTACACCGGCGGCTTCAAGGCCGCGAGCAAGATTTAACGGTGTCTGACCACCGAACTGCACGATCACTCCATCCGGCTGCATGCGGTCGCAGATGTTCAGGACGTCTTCTATAGTAAGTGGTTCGAAGAACAGATAATCAGACGTGTCGTAGTCAGTCGAAACCGTTTCGGGGTTCGAGTTCACCATGATGCTCTCGATCCCCAGTTCTGCCAATGCAAACGCGGCCTGGCAGCAGCAGTAATCGAACTCGATACCCTGTCCGATGCGATTCGGGCCGCCACCCAGAATCATGATGCGCTTTTTACCTGGTTCTTTGGCCGGAGTTTCGTCTTCCTGCTCATACGTCGAATAGTAATAGGGTGTATACGCTTCGAATTCCGCCGCACAGGTATCGACCTGCTTAAAGGTCGCTTCGATGCCCAGCGACTTGCGCCGCGCACGAACCTGAACCTGCGACGTATCCCACCAGAACGCCAGCTGTGCGTCAGAGAAACCGTTCTCTTTGGCGGTGCGAATCAGTTCCGGTGACGCGTCAGGCAGACGGCTGACTTCGCGAATCTGATCTTCTACGCCGACCAGTTGTTGCAGGTTGCGCAGGAACCACGGGTCAATGTCGGTTATTTCATGCAGTTCTTCGACCGACATGCCGCTCTTCAGACCGTATCGCAGAAAGAAAATGCGGTCTTCATTCGGTGTTGCCAGCTTGGCAACGATGTCGTCTCTGCTGGGTGCCTTGCTGGTGCCCCACAGGTCTTTCTTCCCACCGCCGAGCCCGAAGTGACCGATCTCCAGGCCACGCAAAGCTTTCTGCAGAGACTCGCGGAAGGTGCGGCCAATCGCCATGGTTTCGCCGACAGACTTCATCTGCACAGTCAGCGTCGGGTCCGCTTCCGGGAATTTCTCGAACGTCCAACGCGGAATCTTGGTGACGACGTAATCGATCGTCGGTTCAAAGCATGCCAGTGTCTTGCGGGTGATGTCGTTCTGGATTTCGTCCAGTCGAAAACCAACTGCCAGCTTGGCGGCAATTTTGGCGATCGGGAAGCCCGTTGCTTTCGACGCCAGCGCGCTGGAACGGCTGACGCGTGGATTCATTTCGATGATCGTCATGCGACCGCTGTCCGGATCGATGGCAAACTGGACGTTCGAACCACCAGTCTCCACACCGATCTCACGCATACAGGCCAGCGTCGCATCACGCATCCGCTGGTATTCTTTGTCGGACAGCGTTTGAGTCGGGGCGACCGTAATGGAATCACCCGTGTGAACGCCCATGGGGTCGAAGTTTTCGATCGCACAGATGATGACGGCGTTGTCCGCGCAGTCACGCATCACTTCCATCTCGTACTCTTTCCAGCCGAGAATGGATTCTTCCAGCAGCACTTCGGTAATCGGCGAGAGCTCCAGCCCCTGCCGGACGAGCTCATCGAATTCTCCGCGGTTGTAGGCAATGCCTCCACCCGTGCCGCCCAGAGTAAAGCTGGCCCGAATGATGATCGGCAGTCCGATCTTGTCGACGGCGGCTCGCGCTTCTTCCATGTTGTGACAGGTAAAGCTCGTCGGCACGTCCAGACCGATCTTGATCATCGCCTGCTTAAACTTTTCGCGATCTTCCGCCTTTTGAATGACTTCCCGCTTTGCGCCGATCATCTCGCAGTTGTATTTTTCGAGGACTCCGTTATCCGCCAGGTCCATGGCGGTGTTCAGGCCGGTCTGACCACCCAGAGTCGGCAACAGTGCACAGGGACGTTCTTTCTCGATGATCTTTTCGACGTATTGCCAGGTGATCGGTTCGATATAGGTCTGATCAGCGGTGTCGGGGTCGGTCATGATGGTCGCGGGGTTGGAATTCACCAGCACGACTTCATAACCCTCTTCCCGCAACGCTTTGCAGGCCTGAGTGCCCGAATAATCGAATTCACATGCCTGGCCGATGACAATCGGACCGGAGCCAATGATCAGAATCTTTTTGATGTCGTCTCGACGTGGCACGAATGAAACCTTTTTAGCAACGCAAACTCACGCGATTTCATTCACGTGGAGTAGATTTTTCGGTTCCAGGCATCGGTCTGGAACCGGCTGCGAGCCCTCCGCCGCAAGGCGGATGCACAAGAGCGCGCAAAATTTCGAGCAGGTTAACAGCTAATTTCGGGTGTTCAAGAAGTTCGGCCCTGTTGCCGGGGAATTGCTTCTGCAAGACTCGGGATTCTTCATTCGGAGAGCATTTTTCTCTACAGTTCAGCCAAGTCATCTTCAGAACCCCCCTGTTCTTAGCGAAAGTCTGTTCCGTGCCCCAGAAGATCATCATTGATGCAGATCCAGGAATTGGTGACGCGTTTGCCGTTCTGACGGCATTGGTGGATCCATCCCTGGACGTTTTGGCTCTGACCGCGACCGCTGGCTCAGTATCTGGTATGCAGGCCACGCGGAATCTGCAATATCTGGTAGATTTGATCGATCCTCCCAAACATCCTCGCATTGCCCAGTCTGATCTGCCAGCGATTGCGGGACGGATCAGTCCGGGCGAAGTTCCCACGCGGCACCACTTCTTCGGCAGCCACGGACTGGGGGATGTTGTGATTGAGGTGCCGGATCTGCACAATCGCCGTGAGTCTGCCAAGCTGATAGTCGAGCTGGTGCGTGAGTTCCCACATGAAGTCAAAGTGCTGACACTTGGCCCGCTGACCAACATCGCCGCAGCGTGCGAACTCGATCCGGAATTTCCTGAACTTGTTGCCAGTGTGGTGTGCCTTGGGGGCGTCAGTAAAGGCAGCGGGGATGTGTCTGCGGTTGCGGAATTCAATATCTGGAGCGATCCTGAAGCCGCCGCGTTTGTGTTTCAGCTGCCCACCACAAAAGTTCTGGTGCCGCTGGAAGTGACTGGTAATGCCGTCCTGACATTCGAAGACGTTGACCAGCTGTCTGAATTGACGGAAGGCACCATCAACGGTGACGTATTGTCCACAATGTTGCAGTTTTCGATTCGAGCTAACCGACAGGAACTGGCTTTCGAAGGAATTCCCCTGCACAGCGTGGTCGCCCTGGCAGTTGCGGCTCACGCCGAACGATTTACTGTCACGGCTGTTCGAGCGGACGTGGAAACCAGTGGGGAGATCACGCGCGGAATGACTGTTATTGACCGCCGCAGTGTGTTTAAGGGCCAAACGAACGTCGACCTTGTTTCGACAATCGATGAACTCGGCGTGGTGGATTACTTCTCTCGTAGTTTCCGCCGAGCAGCAAGATAAGCGGCCCCGCCTGCCGAGCCCGGCCCATATGGCGAGCCTTCGGCATAAGCCGTGGCACTACTCCACACCGGCAACATAACGAAAACACAAAGCGAGGACGGACGTCCCCGGCTCGCCTGGATACAACAAAGTTCTGCCATGTCAACGCCCGTTCTGTGTACATTCGAAAGCCGTCGAGCAGAAGAAATGCGTTCGCTGATCGAACGTCTCGGCGGTATCGCAGTCGTCGCACCCTCGATGCAGGAACTGCCTGTTGAAGAAAACACGGTGGCTCTGGAAGCCATTCGAAAAGTAGTGGCGGGAGATGTTTCGCACATTATCCTGCTGACCGGAGTCGGCACGGAAGCGATGCTGGATGTCGCCGACACACAGCAGCTGAAGCAGCCACTGCTGGACGCCATGGCAACGATCCCGCTGCTCGTTCGCGGCCCTAAACCAGCTGCCGCGCTGAACAAACTGGGGCTAAAATACACGGTCAAAGCTCCCGAACCTAACACGTGGCGGGACCTGTTGACGGCGATCGCCGCCGCGGCAATCAGTTTCGACGGGCAAACCGTTGCCGTTCAGGAATACGGCGTCGCGAATCCGGAACTCTACGAAGCTCTCAGTAAACTGGGAGCAACCGTGTTGCCGATTCCCGTCTATTCCTGGGCGTTACCCGATGACATCGAACCTCTGAAGCGCGCGGTCACGGCGACGATCGCCGGCGAGTTCGATGCGCTACTGTTCACGAGTGCTCAGCAGGTGCGGCATGTGCTGATGGTGGCTGAGCAGATGCGGCAGCGTGACGAATGGCTGCAGGCGACCGCGAATGTCGTCGTCGCATCCATCGGCCCCACATGCACTGAGACACTTCTGGAAGAAGGTCTGCCAGTGCATGTCGAAGCCAGTCCACCGAAAATGGGTCCACTGGTTCGATCGGCGCTGCAATACGTTCAACGCTCTGCCTCGTAGCATAAGCGACGCGCCTGTGGTTTCTGCCCGCAGATGCGACTTAGTCACCATTCCCAACGCTGCCAGTCTATTCGGCAACCTGAATGATTGTTGCGTCGCCGTCGAAACACTAGCCTACCGTTCCACAACTTCCCTTTCGGCGAAACTCCGCCGCGATCCAGTCCTTAAATCAACACAGGAATCTCAACCATGTCAGATGTTAAAGTTGTCGTACGAGACAACGGTCCGTTGCTCGTCACCGGTCCGCTTACCATCGAAGACGCTGAGGGCAACATCTTCGATACTGCTGGAAAAGAAACCGTCGCACTTTGCCGCTGCGGAGCCTCTGCCAGACGACCATTCTGCGACGGTGCTCACAACGGCTGCGAATTCAAAGCTGCAGAACGTGCCTCGTAAAACCGCATTTTATGCTTCGACGATATACCCGGCTTCCTGAGTCGGGTATTTTTACGCGCTGCAAACATTGCGGCTGTTAGAGTCTTACCCCCAAATCCCAAATCTCGCATCATTTGCAAATTCCGAGCGGTCGCTCGAATTGGCTGCGGGCCTCCCGATTTGGGTACATCTCCGCTGAAGGCGAACTAATGAAACACTCGTTGATCCTGTCATCCTTGATTCTGTTTAGTATCGGCTTGCCGAATACGAACGTGATCGCCGAACAGCCTGACGCAAATACGCTGGCAGACCTGCAAAGTGGTCTCGAAAGTCTGCAGCAGAAAGTCACGGAACTTCAGAGCAACCCTGATTTACAGAATCGAGATCGTCGGCAGGAAGTGGCTGACGTCGCTGTGTTCGCCAAGGCTGTGGAATGGATGTTGCGACACAACGAATTTCCAAAGAAGGGCTACGCGAAATCAGCGGCCCGCGTGATCGAACTCGGCCAGCAACGTGTCGCTGAACTGACAGCCGGTAAGCCGACCTGGACGTTGCGACAGGGTGTCTCGATTCGGGGATACACGTCCACTGTCGACGGCTCTGTTCAGCCGTATGCGTTATCGCTGCCTGCTGGAGTCGACTCGGAATCAGGCGATCGCTGGCCGTTGTATGTGAAGCTTCATGGTCGAGCCAACGACATGAACGAAGTGGATTTCATTCATCGTCATGAAGGCAAACCGCTGGCAGAAGATCAAACCTGGATTCAACTGGACGTCTACGGTCGTGGCAACAACGCCTATCGCTGGGCGGGCGAAACTGACGTCTTCGAAGCGATTATCGATGTACGCCGCCGATTTCGCATCGACGACAATCGCGTCACGTTGCACGGATTCTCTATGGGTGGAGCAGGCTCGTGGCATCTGGGATTACATCATCCGGCCACATGGTCGTCTGTCGGACCGGGTGCGGGTTTTGTGGATTTCTACAAGTACCAAAAACAAACAGAGCAGCGGCCGCCATGGCAGCACGCGAACCTGGGAATCTACGACGCGATCGATTATTCGTTGAACGCCTTTAACGTTCCAGTCTGTACCTACGGCGGCGAAAACGACCCGCAGGCAGAAGCCGGCCGTAGTGTGGTTGCCGCGGCCAAAGAACGGAACGTCGGCATTAAGTCATTGATCGGCGCCGGCATGGGACACAAGTTTCATCCAGACAGCTTGAAAGAGTTCATGGCGTTCCACAAAGAAAAATCAGCCGCCGGACGCCCGAGAATTCTCGGGCGCCCGCACATTCGATTCACTACAAAGACATTAAAATACAACGACTGCGATTGGCTGACGATCGAAGAAATGGAACTGGTTTACGAACCTGCCACGGTGGACGCAAAGGTCAACGATCGCGGCAATGTGGACATTACAACGTCCAACATTGCTGTCCTGAGCCTTTCGCGAGACGCCGGAACGTTTGCGATCATCGATGGCGAAAGTCTGCCGTGTTACGATGCCGCGGAAAGCCTGCTGCCAAACGTCATCTACGAAAAAACAAGCCGCGGCTGGGTGGTCCAAACCTACGATGAATCACGAGCCTTCGAAGACAATCCTTCCAAACACAAACGTCACAATCTCCAAGGGCCGATTGATGATGCGTTCATGGGACGATTCACCTGCGTCACAGGAACAGGCAATGCATCGAACGGAAACCATCAGGCCTGGTCGGCATGGACCCTGAAGCGGTTCGATTCGGAGTTTGACAAATGGATGCGCGCCAAAGTGCCGGTTGTTCGTGATGCCGACGTAGATGACGAGATGATTGAAGGCTCGCACCTGATTCTGTTCGGCGATCCATCATCGAATTCCGTCCTGAAGAAGGTCCTGCCAGAGCTGCCCATTGAATGGACGGACGAAACGATCACCGTGAATGGCCAAAGCTACAGCACCGCCGATCACGCTGTGAGTCTGATCTTTCCGAACCCTTTGAATCCGTCGAAATACATTGTGATCAATTCCGGCCATACGTTTCATGAAGCAGATTTCAAGAACTCAAACTCGTGGCTGTTTCCTCGACTGGGAGACATCGCGGTGCAGAAATTCACAAAGCAGGACGATGGCAGCTTTGACGAACAGACGGTCTGGGCGGCCAACTTCAACAGCGGCTGGCGATTGCCCAACCCAACCGAGCCATAGAGCAACAAAACAACGACCTTCCGGAGATCTGCGATGTTACGTTTCATGGGCCTGGCAATTGTGGCTTTACTGGTTGTTGGCTTACTCCGTTCGCCATCTTCAGCACACGCTCCGTTAGATATTTCGACAGCCGAAGATGAGGCTACGATCGCTGGCGTCAAAGCGACTCTGGATGCTCAGGTAGCGGCCTGGAACGAAGGCGACATTCCGGGATTCATGGCCGGATACGCCAACGTCAAAGGGCTTCGTTTCGCATCCGGAAACACGGTCACACACGGCTGGGAGACGACTCTGCAGCGTTATCAGAAACGTTACACCGATCGAAAACTGATGGGCACACTGGCGTTCAAAGAGCTGTCAATTAAACCCCTGTCGCCAGTGTACGCAGAAGTATTCGGCAGGTTTCATTTGATTCGCGACAAAGATACGGGCGACGCAACAGGGCTGTTTACGCTGCTGATGCAGAAGTCAGGCGAAGGCTGGCTGGTACTGCACGATCACACGTCCGCCGCGACGGAATAGAGGGCTACTTTGGGGAATACTCAGCGCACAGGAAAGCCCGACGCTACTTTCGCAGGTCGGGCTTTTTGTTTTGGCATGCGGCATTAAATTAGAAGTAGACAGTCGGCGTAGCAGATATGAGTGAGTCCGAAAGCACAAGCGAGTGGCTTATGCTCCGGGCTAAAAGACTCCCTCGGGGATTCCGAGTTCCAGGCACAAACCCATCGTCCCACGCCATCGCCCGCCGAGGCGTCTCGGCCTAGACTTCTTTGGAGTCGATCCAGGTCATCATGCGGCGGAGTTCTTTGCCGACGGTTTCGATTTGGTGCGTTCGTTCGCGGCGACGAGTCGCGTAGAACGATGGCTGACCAGCTTTGTTTTCGAGCAACCAGTCGCGAGCGAATCGGCCGGACTGAATGTCTTCCAGAACGCGCTTCATTTCCGCTTTGGTTTCAGCGGTGATGATACGAGGACCAGTGCTGTAGTCACCGTATTCGGCTGTGTTGGACACGCTGTAACGCATGTAGTTCAGGCCGCCCTGATAGAACAGGTCGACGATCAGCTTCAATTCGTGCATACATTCGAAGTAAGCCATTTCCGGCTGGTAGCCCGCTTCAACGAGAACCTCGAAAGCGGCTTTGACCAGTTCTGAAACTCCGCCGCAGAGAACAACCTGCTCGCCGAAGAGGTCGGTTTCGGTTTCTTCAGCGAATGATGTTTCGATGACGCCGCCGCGGGTTCCGCCGATCCCTTTGGCGTAGGCCAGTGCCAACTGCCGAGATGTTTCGGAAGCGCCAGCGCTGAGGGCGATGAGGCTGGGAACGCCGCCGCCTTTTTCGTATTCGCTGCGGACCAGGTGACCCGGGCCTTTCGGAGCGGCCAGAGCACAGTCGACACCGACTGGCGGTACGATTTGGCCAAAGTGAATGTTGAAGCCGTGCGAACACATCAGCAGGTCGCCGGACTTCAAATGCTCTTTGATGTCGTTGCGATAAACATCGCCCTGAACTTCGTCCGGCAACAGAATGTTGACCAGGTCGCCCTGTTTAGCCGCTTCCGTGGCAGAAACGGGTTCGAAACCGTGGCTCCTGGCAAGGTCGTAGTTGGGACTACCCGGACGCTGTCCAACGATAACGTTGCAACCGCTGTCGCGAAGGTTTTGTGCCTGAGCATGTCCCTGGCTTCCGTAGCCGATGATAGCGATCGTCTTGTCTTTCAGGAGACTCAGATCTGCGTCGTCGTCGTAGTAAACCTTGGCTGCCATGGAATTCGATCCTGTTGTTGGAGTTTGAGTAGACAGAGTGTTTGCGGAAGAAAATTTCGCCCGTTGTCTGCGGCTTAGAAAGAGCCCGCAGCAAATTGATCGCCGTGAAGGTGTCGCGTGAGAGCGACAACGGAGCGGTTTCGTGCTCTTCCGAGGGTCAGCTCGAACCGCCGCCGGCCTGAGCCGCCCCAGAATACAGTGGATTCCGGTTAAGATCAGTTCAGGAAGCAGTTGCTTCTGAACATTCCGGAATTACGCTGGAAGGCAGATCCTGGGTGATCGTTTCTTCACGAAGCATGGCCACACGGCCGGTTCGCACCATCTCCAGAATACCGAAATCCCGCATTCTTTCGACAAAAGCCTCAATTTTGCTTTCGCGGCCGGAGATTTCGATCATCGCATGACCGGGGCCGACATCGACGATTCGACCTCGGAAAATATCAGTCAATTCGCGGACTTCCGTGCGACGCCCGTCCGATGTGTTGACCTTGATCAGCATCAGATCGCGTTCCACGTAATCGCGCTGACTGTAGTCCTGTACTGTGACCACAGTGACGATCTTTTCCAACTGCTTACGGACCTGATCGAGCACTTTTTCGTCGCCATTGACAACGAAGGTGATGCGAGAAAATTCAGCGTTTTCCGTGGCACCGACGGCAAGACTGTCGATGTTGAAGGCGCGAGAAGCCAGCATGCCCGAGACATGGGACAAAACGCCGGGCTGATTCATAACCAGTGCAGAAAGAACGTGTCGCATGTGCGAGTCACCGTGAAAGAAGTGTGATTGAGTCTGGCCGAAGTGCTCATTTCGCCAGCACGCCGTAACGGCTCAAGCCGTTGTGCCGTCAAGTTTACGGAGCTTCTGGCCTGTGGGCAACCAGACACTGCGATTCCTGACAGGTTTTCAAAACGTCGCAATGGGATGCGAGATTTACGGATTCTGAGCGACATATCGGGCGACGAACCGCCTTTTAGACACGTTTCACGGCCAGAATCCCTGAATTTCTCGCCATCCATGAGAAAACTTTCGACATCGCGGGCGCCGAACGTCTGGCGGAATTGGCATCGACGAAAGCTCGACGGATGCAGTTTAACGCAAAGTCGCGAAGGCGCAGGGATGCAAAGAAAGGTCGCGAATCCGTAGTGTCCAAGCGTCTTGACACGAACTCTCACCTGACCGTTGCCTCTCTGCGGCCTGGCGTCTTTGCGTTCTCCCGCAGCGCCGTGGCAAACGTCGTTGGCACTGACAACTTCTTTGGTTTGCCCTTAGACTTTGCAGTATTCAGCTATTCCAAATTTCCCACAGCCCAAGCACTCACCCAGGCTCATGCAGAATCCTCTGTTCGACTATTTTCAGGTGAAGAAGGAAGAGCGCGCGGCGCTGTCGTACGCCTGTCTGTGGTTTATGACGCTGCTGGGCGGTTACTATATGGTCCGCCCTGTTCGGGATGCGCTGGGCAGTGAGTTTCATGAAAAGCTCAAGGATCTGTTCCTGGCTACCTTTGTCACGATGCTGATCGTCGTGCCGTTGTATTCGCAACTGGTATCGAGGTTCCCGCGGCGCGTTTTGGTGCCGGTCGTGTATCGTTTTCTAATGGTGAACCTGCTGATCTTCGCTGCGGTGATGCACTGGGGGAGCGAGAAATACAACTACGAGATTGCGTGCGCGTTTTTTGTGTGGGTGAGCGTTTATGTGCTGTTTGCGATGTCGTTGTTCTGGAGCGTGATGGCAGACGCCTTCACCACGGACCAGGGGAAGCGTTTGTTCGGCATGGTGGCCGGTTGCGGTACGATTGGCGCGTTGCTGGGTTCGGGATTCGCGGGACAATGGTCCGCTCGAATGGGGCTCACCGGTTTTTTGCTGGTGCCAGCAGCACTAATGGAAGTCGGGTTGTTCTGGTACCGAAACCTGGAACGCTGCAAGTCCAGCGTCACCCGCACTCCGAGCGAACGAGCGGCCAGTGCGAATCCGTTGGCAGGATTCCGGCGCGTGGTCGAGTCTCCCTACCTGCTGAGTATTTGCGGATACATCCTGATCACGTCTCTGTGTGGAACATCGCTGTATCTGACTCAGGCAGGTATCGTGAATGTCGAATATCCATTGAAGGAAGATCGCATTCCGGTATTCGCATGGATCGACTTTGCGACTCAGTCAACCACTGTCGTGCTGCAGTTTTTGGTTGCCGGCCATTTAATGCGGTACAGTCTGCCGTTGACGCTGGCGATTCTGCCGGCGGCCTATCTGATCGGATTCGCCGTGCTGGGGTTTGCGCCGGTATTCGCGGTGTTGGTGCCCATCATCGTATTGACGCGTGCAACAGTTTATGGCGTGACCGTGCCAGCTCAGGGAGTGCTATTCACTGTGGTCAGTCGAGACGACAAGTATAAGGCGAAAAACATCATCGATACGCTGGTCACACGGGGCGGAGATGCAGCAGCCAGTAGTATTGGGAACACGCTGCGAGTCGGCGGAATCGGCGTAGCCGTTCTTTCGTGGGCGATGATTCCGTTAACGATCGCGTGGTTGGTTCTGGCGACCATTTTGGGACGAAACTGTGTGGCAAGGGTGGCGGAGTCCAGCGAAGCGAAGGCGGAGTAACAGAAATCCACATCTGATTTCTATCCGTGAGTGCGGCTTGGTAAACTCGGAAGATTGGCCGCGAACACTTAGACTACTGATTGCAGGAAAGCTGTTGTCGTTGAGTCAGGATTTGGGAGCGACGACGGAGCAATTCCGAGCGGCAGCTCGAACAGGCTGCGGGCCTCCCGCGTGATTTAGAAACCACTTTGATGCGAATACCAAATCACCGTTGTCTCCGACTCGTCATGCTGACCGTTGTCACCGCAGCGTTTGTGTCGCAACCGGTCCGCGCAGATGAACTGGAACAGCGCATCGATGACAGCATCAATGTGGCGTTACAGTGGCTGGCTGGAATTCAGCAGGCAAACGGATCGTGGAAATCGGAAAGCTATGGTGATTCCGTCGCCGCCACATCGCTGTCGATTATGGCGTTCATGGCGGCCGGTCATGTGCCTGACGAAGGACCATACGGCCGCACGATTTCCAAGGGAGTCGCCTGGGTCCTTAGCGAGCAACAGCCGAACGGATTGCTGGTTGGATCGAATCGCAGTCATGGCCCGATGTATACGCATGGCATTGCAACTCTGATGCTGGCCGAAGTGTCCGGCATGGTCAACGAAGGCCAGGTCGATCGGTGTCGCAAAGGGCTCGAAAAAGCGATCAAGCTGATCATCGACGCGCAAAACCATCCCAAAGGCGCTCAACACGATGGCGGCTGGCGCTACCAACCCACAAGTACCGATTCAGATCTCAGCGTGACCGCCTGGCAGTTGCTGGCTTTGCGCGCCGCTAAGGATATCGGCTGCGATATTCCCAGCCAGAACATCGACCGCGCGGTGGCTTACATCAAACGGTTAAACGTTCAACGTGGTGGAGGCTTCGGTTATATGTCTGGCAACGGTGCAACGATCACGCGTTCCGGCTGCGGCATCGTCGCTCTGGAAGTCTGCGGCGAACATCGTTGTCCGGAAACGATGGCTGCGGCCGGCAGAATTTTGTCGCAGCCTTTGACCGAAGGCGCAGACTATTTTTATTATGGTGCTTACTACTGCACAGTTGGCATGTACAAAGTCGGAGGCGACGAATGGAAGACCGCTCGCAACGAACTCTACGAAGCCATCCTGAAGAGACAGAAGCCGAATGGAGAGTGGGAGCCAGTCGGCGGCAGCGAGCGAGGCGCTGGTCCCGCCTACGCGACGTCGATGGCATTACTGGCACTCGCTATCGAATACGGCTACCTACCAATTTACCAACGTTGATTCCGCACTGAGGCGGGTGCCCTGGGCGCTGTCAACAAGAAGTCAACTACGATCGTTCACTGGATCGGACTGTGGTCTGCTCGCCATAAAACAAGGAAATCATGATGTCCGTCTTCGGTATCTTCTTCGGCCCCATCCCGGAAATCTTCTGGTCAGTCTATTCGGGCCAACCTTTTTTCGAGTGCATCGAATGCTGTGTGCCGCTGATTGAATCCAATACATTCGTGATCCAGAAAAAATTCGTCGGCGATGAGGCCGTTTTCGAAATGGCGATGTGCGAACGCTGCCGAGAAAAAATGGTCACAGAGTATTCTGAAGAAACACGCCAGAATATCTCCAGGTACATCCGCGAACAGTTTGATAAGTTGAGCGCGGAACATACAGAGGGCAGCGAAGCCGCTCTGACACAGATCACCGAACTTCGGCAGATTGAGGATCCGGAAGAGGGGGCAGCGCTGCTTGAGCAGTGCATCGAATACTGCATTGTGTGCGGAGCCAAACGCGCTGACTGCCACCGGTATTCGTTGACGGGTTTGTGCCGCGACGAGGAAATTGTGGCGCAAGTGACACCCATCGGCCGAACCCCACTGATGGTGTGTGATAAGTGTGAATCCGGCATGTCCGACCTGGTGTCTCAACAGACACGTGATTCCTGGGATCGCTTCATGGCCAGGCATTTCGATGGTCCACCTGGTGTCGAGATTGACTCTCCCACCACATACCCCATTGCGTTTTAACGTCGCCCAACCGAGTTCACGGTGAGCCGAACGTGCTACTGGCGTCGGGCCTTGGCTACGGCTTGACTCTGTGTGCCACAGGCTTTGCCAGTGCTGTGTTTACAAACACGGGAAGGCCACTGGCACACTCTTTCAATGGTGCCGCAATCGCCGTCAGCTCCCGGTGCGGTTGCACCCTTCAACTGGCTAATTCTGAAACTGCCCTTGCCAATCTCCTACCACGATAGTAGAAGTCTACTACTTCGGTAGGAGATAATCGTCAGGAGGGTGGAAGGATGACTGAGAATCACCATTTGGCCAGATTGCAGCTGGCCATCATACAGGTCCTTTGGGACCGCAAAGAGGCTACGGTGGCTGAGGTTCAGGAGGCATTGAAGCCGGATCGCGACCTCGCCTACACAACAGTCGGCACCATGCTGGCGAAGATGGAAGTCAACGGCCAGGTCGATCATCGCAGCGAAGGCCGCAGCAACATTTACCGGCCGCTGATTCAGCAAACCGAAGTCAGCCACACAATGGTCTCGGATCTTGCCGAACGATTGTTTCAGGGCGATGTCAGCCAGCTGATGTGTTCACTGCTGGATGGCTGCGAAGTGTCGTCGGAAGAACTCACTCGGCTCAAGAAGCTGATTCGAGACAAGGAAAAGGAGTTGCGCAATGGGTAGCACTTCTATCCTGCCGGTTTTTACTGCCGCCGTCGCCACTTACGCCGTGCATTCGACAATGCTGCTGACGGTCGTGTGGCTCATCGCGCGCATGCCTGTTGTCAAGAGTCATGCAATCCGGGAACAGTTGTGGAAATGGGCCGCCGTTGCGCCCCTCCTGACCACATGCGTGCAGGTTTGCGGGACGAATTCCGCAACGGTCTGGGAGTGGCAACTTGACGG